>CALGKJ010000040.1 GCA_937930535.1 uncultured Clostridia bacterium | reverse complement strand
TCTCTCCTAACCTGTATGTAAAGTTGGTCTACCCAACTTTACATCAGCAATTAATGAAAACAAAGCAAGTCTCAGGAAGTGACCCTAGACAGATGCAGCTTTATTTTCATACTAAACATAAAGTAATTCCAAGGGTAAAGTACAATTATTAAAGTTATGACATTCAAAAAGAGAAGTATATGATATATATTACATTATAGATAAAGTCATATTAATTTACCATATAATTATAGATAAAAATGCAAAAATAATAAATTATTAATAAGTCATACAAATTTTTAATGTCTCAATATGTTCACATTATATGTAATATAAGTAAATGAAATACAAACAACTGAAGGCAGCTTTATTGCCTTAAATATAAGAGATAGCAAGGTTAGTTAAGGCATATGGGGATATAGGGAAATTAGAGGAGTACAGGGCTTGCAGGATTATAATTATAGGACAAAAGCAAGGTGTAGAAAAATAACAAAATATGTAATTGTAGAAACGGACTATGACATTGATTTATCTGATAACAATAAATATAATTGAAAATAAGCGAATATTGTAAATAAAAAATACATATTAAATTCTGCAAATTATTATTGCACTTAAAGTACAGCATGAGTTTATGACTTTATCATTTATGTATGATGAAGTTCATATATAGCTTAATTTTGTGAGAATCGCGCGGCTTGCAACTATTAAGTCAAATTTAAATTAGGAGGTTTTTTTATGAAGAAACTAGGTAAAAACTTACAACCCCAGCTTGAAAATGTAGAAGCTTATGCTTGTGTTTGTGTATGTTCCTGCTATGCACCATGCTGGTGCAGTACATGTCAGCCATATAGCAGCAGTGCATATGGAAACACTCAATACTGGAATGGACAATCCTTGAAAAACAGCGAATACAGCAGCAGAAACTACAATAACGATTCTGCTTACTACTAAAATTTAGTATTTAGAGGAGGGCTTTACCCTCCTCTGGTTTAACAATGATAAGCTCAATTATATAAAAGACTTACTGTGTGAATATGAAAATACTGTCCTATTGCAGAAGCAATAGGTGATTATATAAAACTTATTTAGCAGAGGAATGATTATATGTATAATGATAAACCTTTAATTCATCTTTTTAAAACTCATGGGTGCTACTATGTTTATGATGTAAATAAAAACTATATTATAACTACAACCAAACAGGCTTGGGATATGCTTCAAAAGATGTTAAGTCAGACAATAACAGAAAAAGAGTGTAGTGCTGAAGAGAAGGAGGCACTAAAAGAAATTAATAAGCTGAAAAAACAAGGCTTGCTTTCGGCTAAAAGAATTATCGAAGTGCAGCATGGTGCTACTGAGCTTCTGCCATATATACTAAACAACAGGATTAGCACCATGACGCTGCAGGTAACTCAGCAGTGTAATCTAAGATGTGAATATTGCATATATTCAGGTGCATATGAAAACAGGCATCATTCAAATAAAAAAATGAGTATTGAAACAGCTAAAAAGGCAATTGATTTTGCATTAAGCAGATCTAAGGATACAAACGAATTTCACTTAGGGTTTTATGGCGGAGAGCCGCTATTGGAATTCCAATTTGTTAAGACCTGTATGGAATATACCCTGGAAAGGGGACAAGGCAAGGAAATAACCTTTGGGTTAACAACAAACGGAACAATACTAACAGAAGAAATAATGGATTATTTTGCTGAGCATAAAGTACAGATGCTCATAAGCCTTGACGGACCTTATGAAATACATAATAAAAATAGAAGGTTCGCAGCCAATAATATAGGCACCTTTGATGCCATAATTAAAAATATTGAAATATTAAAAATGCGACACCCCGAATATTCAAATAAAATAATGTTTAATGCTGTTTTAGATCCTGAGGATGGCTTCAAGTGTACAAATGAATTCTTTACTACCTTTGAAGCAATAAAGGATTCATACTGCAAGGGAGGAACCTACAGCACAATTAATTTAAAGGATGATAAGGAAGTAGATTTCAATGTAGATTATTATAAAGAAATTCAATATGAATACTTTAAATTCTTCTTATTTGCAGACAAAAGACTAGATAGTAAATATACCTCAAAGCTTGTAACAGACTACTATACCTATACAAAGGAAATGCTTTATAAAAACAGGTATATATCAGAAAGCTTATCTGATATGGAGCATCACAGCGGTCCTTGTCTGCCGGGAATCAAAAAACTATTTATTGATGTTGATGGGAATATTTATCCCTGTGAGAAAGTAAACGAGCAATCAGAAGCATTGAAAATGGGACATATAGATAGTGGGATTGATATTGCTAAGGTCTCAAATATTATTAATGTAGGCAGGCTGACAAAGGAAAGCTGTATAAACTGCTGGGCATTTAGATACTGCAAGATATGTGCGGTAGCGGCGGATGACGGTACAAAGCTAAGTAAAGAAGCAAAGCTGAAGCATTGTGAAAATACAAGACTGGATGCACACCAAATGCTTTTAGATTATTGTGTTTTAAGAGAACTGGGACACGATTTTAACAGAGCAGATGCCATAAATTTATATGAGTTCTAAGCTATATAAATGCCAATAAAGATTTCACATAATCTAAAGTATGATATGACATTTATATTTGATAGAAAGCACATGTTAGTAGTTAAATAATATAGGATACTTAGTGCTTTCTATATAAGATGGAGGAATTGCAATGGTTAAAAAAGAAAGAGCGAAAGAAAAAGTAATGGTATATCCCTATAGTGCTCAGTTTGCCCCTGTTTTAAGAAATAGAGAGCTTATAGAGCAGTATGAGATAACAGGGCTTGTAGCTCCGTACGGCTGGGGACCGGCAGGGAGGGATGCAGCATGGGCCGATGGCGGAGAATATATCGGAATAGAAGTAAGTGACAGCTTTGATGAAGCATTAAAAGTCTGTGATGCAGTTTTGCTGGCAGAATCCATTTATAAGCTTGACTACAGCATAATGAGACCCAATATAGAAAAAGCAGTAAAAGCAGGAAAGAATATTATTTGCACAATGCAACTAGAGGATGAACTGTATAATAATATTGAGAAACTCTGTATAGATAATAACACAGCCATAAAATATTACAATGTATTAAAAAGACCTTCTAAAATATCAGATTTCAGAGATTCTTTAGACTGTACTGAGAAAAGAGACAATCATAAAATATATGACATAGAAACTCCAGTGCTATTTGTAGCTGGCTTGGCGGAGAGGACAAACAAATTTCAAATACAGCTTGATCTTAGAAATAACCTGCAAAAGCTAGGTTATAAGGTCAGTCAAGTAGGCAGCAGAAGCTATTGTGAGCTTATGGGTTTTCACTCCATCCCCAGCTTCATGTTTGAGCCTTCAATACCAGAGCATAAAAAAATACTATTATTCAACTGGTTTGTTAAAAGAATAGAATGTGCAGAAAAGCCTGATATAATAATTATAGGTATACCTGATGGTATAATGCCTTTAAATAAAAGCTTTACTGGTCACTTTGGCGTGATGGGATACCTTATTTCCAGAGCTGTAAATGCCGATGCATTAATACTTAGTGTATTATATAATATGTATAATAATCAATATTTTGAGCTTCTTCAAAATTCAATAAAATACAAGCTTGGATGTAGTATTACTTGTTTTAATATGTCAAACATAAGCTTTGACTGGACTACTTCAAAAGAAAAGTCAAAGGAGTATTATACAACAATTGACTATAGGTTTATTGATGAAAAGATAGAACAGTATAAAGTCTTGAGTACGCCTGTATACAATATGCAAAATCCTAGTAGTGCATACGATATGACCAACTATATTATAGATGTGCTTTCAGGATATGGCGATATTGACGCAATATAGAAAATTATGTATAATTATGGTATTATATTGAGGAGAGGATAGGAATATGAAACTGGAAATAAATCGTCAGGAAATAGTAGACAAGCTAAAGGCTGTATTTTATAAAAGATTTGGAATTGATTTGAAAAATGCCGAAGACCATATTCTTAATGAAGAGTTTTTAGGAAATATATTTATGATGTCTGCAAGAGATTTGCTGTACATTTACCATGATGTAGAAAGAGAATTTGATATAGCCATACCACAGGAAGATGTGGGAACTGGCAAATTTAAGACCTTTAATAACGTAGCGGATATAATATACAAGGAAGTAAGCAAATAAGAATAAACTGATGAAGCTTAAAATTCTGATACCAGCCTGGAATGTATAATACAAATGCAAGGTTATATCCAGGCTTTTTCAATTTATAAGAGCAAGTAAGAGTAAGGATATAATGGGGGATACTTATGAAAATTTCAAAACAAGATTATGCTATTATAAAAAGGGTATTGTCTCTGCTAAAGCCATATACTAAAAAAATAGTGGGAATAATCATCTGCATAATTATTTCGGCGGGCATAGGCTTGATTATGCCCCTAATAAGCAGAACAATGATGGATGAGGGCTTGCTGAAAAGTGACTTTGCATTAGTTGTGTATTTATCTTTATTTACATTACTATTATTGATAATTGAGCAGGGAATAAGCATTATAGAGACAAAATATCTTTCATATATACACTCTGTAATGAATTTCACATTATCAAAAA
The DNA here is from genome assembly GCA_937930535.1 of uncultured Clostridia bacterium. Taxonomy (GTDB): domain Bacteria; phylum Bacillota; class Clostridia; order Lutisporales; family Lutisporaceae; genus CALGKJ01. The sequence goes on along the minus strand of CALGKJ010000040.1, from coordinate 36,989 downwards.
TGGCTTTTAAGAAGTCTCTGAAATTAAATATGGATTATTTCAAAAACGCAAATTTTATGGAAATAATGAGTAATATAAACATGGATGCAGGCAATATATCAAGGATTTCTGATCGCAGTACCTTTTTTATAATTGCACAAGTTTTTAGACTCATCGGCGGTATGGCAGGACTTTTACTGATTAACTGGAAGCTGACCATACTGGTAACAATAATAATACCCCCAAGATATATATTAGTAAAATATTTTGCAAGAAAAAGAAGAAAAATGCTGGAGGAGTATATAGAGCATAATAGGGAGTTTTCGTCATGGTACGGTGATACTATGGCAGGGATAAAAGAAGTAAAGCTGTGGGGCTTGGATCAAATTAAGATTGGTGAGTATATAAGGAAGCGGAAAAAGCTTGTAAAATTTGAAATAAAGCTTGCACTGCTAGATAAATTTAATGAGTTTTCTGAGGCAGCAGCGGCAAGAATTATGTCAAATGCCCTTTATATAATTGGTACATATATGATATTCTTTCCGGGCAGCCTGACTATTGGAGGCTTGATGGCATTTATAACCTACAGCTCCTATGTTACTAATCCTATTTATGCAATATTAAATATCGGGTACAGCTTTTCTAATATAATACCCTCTGCAAAGAGATATTTTGAGTTTTTGGATATGAAAAGCGAAGCAGAGCTTGAAGGAGATAATAAAATCAGAATATACAGCTCTGATAAGGTAGTGGGAAATATAAGCTTTGAAAATGTATCCTTCGCATATAAAGAAGGAGAAAATGTGTTAAATAATATCAGCTTTGAGGTTAGAAAGGGTGAAAAAATCGCCATAGTAGGCAGCAATGGCTCGGGAAAATCTACCATAATCAATCTTATATTGAGATTTTGCAATGCTTCCAAAGGAAGAATTTTGCTGGACGGAATAAATATAGAGGATATAAAGCTAAAGGATTATCGAAGCTTAATATCTATTGTCAGTCAGGAATTTTATCTCTTTAATACAGATATCAAGAAAAATATAGCCTTGAATTCAAGAGCATCTGAGGAAGAAATATATAGAGCTTCCAGAAAAAGCGGAGCGGATAAATTTATTACGGCATTGCAGGACAAGTATAGTACCAATGTGGGAAACAATGGTATGAGACTATCGGGAGGAGAACGACAAAAGGTAGCTATGGCAAGAGCCTTTGTAAAAAACTCAAAACTACTTATTCTGGATGAAGCTACATCGAATTATGATTATGAATCAGAATATCAGGTTAATCAATTGCTTGGTAACGAATTTAACGATAAAGCCATAATAGTCATAACCCATAAACCAGATATATTAAAGCAAATGGATAAGGTGATACTACTGTCCAATGGTAAAATAAAGGATATAGGCACACATGAAGAGTTGTATACTAAAGACAGCTTTTACAAAGAAATGGTTAGTCAGGAAGCAAACCTTAAGGGAGTTAGTTAAGTAATGGGCAGAGTAAATATTGCAGTTATAGACAATGGAATAGACGAGGGTTTGTATAATCTTGGACAGCCTCTTCATAGAGTCAAAATATCTCCTGAGCTGAATATAAGTAATGACACTGATGATAATTTTGTTCAGGAGCTTCATGGTACAAATGTAGCAGCCATAATAAAGAAGTATTATTCAGATGCAGTGTTAAGCGATATCAGGGTGCTGGGTGATACAGGCAAGGGCAATGTTCAGCAGTTTTTAAAGGCCGTAATGTGGTGTGTAGAAAACAACATCAAGCTTTTAAACCTAAGTCTTGGCACTATTGATTATACAAGCTTTGAACAAATCAGAAAAATCATAAACTACGCATATAAAAAAGGTGTTATTATTGTAGCGGCTTGCAGTAATAAAATGATAAAAACCTATCCTGCATCCCTTTTAAATGTAATAGGAGTAAAGAGTGATAGAAAAGGTATTTTAAAAGAAGGACAATATATATTTAATCATTATCCCTTAGATGGTATAGAGATAAGTGCTTGCGGAAGGCATAAGCTTAAGGCATTTGATGGAGCAGAAACGGAGGTTTTTCCTGCCAACAGCTACGCAGCTCCTCTTATTACAGCAGAGGTAGGCAAGCTGATGGAAAAGTATCCTCTTATAACCTTGGAAGAAATAAAAATAGAGCTGGAAAGAAATGCCCAAAATGCAGGCAGACAAAAGCTTTATACCTTTGTAAGCAGAGATATGAATTGGGTAGAAAAGGCTTTAATATTTAACTTGGAAGCTGCGAAATATCCCCTAAGGCGTGAAAGCTGTTTTTTTGAAGCTGTACAAGCAGAAAGCATTAAGAAATTCAATTACTCTGAAATTTACTCTGCTATAGCAGAATATATTAATAACAATGCTGATATTGTATCGCAAATAGATACAATAGTAATAAATGCTGAGGGTAAAGCTTGTGAAAAAGCAGACATTTCGCTAAGCAAGCTTATTAAAAAACTGCTTGCATATGAAAAAAATATAGTTTTTATTGGTAATCATAATGAGAGGATACATTGTCAGGTATTAAGGAATATAAGACAAAGAATATGGACTCCTCAATGGATTAAAAAATACTATGGATCCAGCAGAATTAAAATTGAAGTACCAATAATAGCAGTATACGATTATACTGGCAATAAATTAACAGATACATTATTAATGCTTAAAAATCAATTTGAAGCAAAGGGATACTACCCTACAGCCGTATCCAATATTGCCGCTTTAGAAGTTTCTGGGGTGGAGTTTATAAAACACCAAATAAATGAAAAAAGTATAAGCCTTCTAAAGGGTATATATAAGGTAAATAGCCCTGATTTGATTATATTGGGGATAAATGCAGAATCAGATAGTAAATGTATATCAGTTGCAGAACAAAGGCTGGAAATTGATATAAGAATTTTAATAGCTGATGCTGGGGATATTGATAATATTAATGAGTCTGTTAATACCATTTTTCTGACTAATAATGAGAATAGCTGTGATGATAAGCTAAAAAAAGCGAAGCTGTTTAACTATAATCAAGAGGATTATATTATAAGGCTGTATGAGTATATAATAGGATTATTTGAGAAGGATTCGGAGTAGACAGTGAGAAAGAGTGTGTTATGATTTGGGCAAAAGGCTAAAGTATGTAGCTACACAAGCAGAAATTAAAATGAAGATGGAAAACAAAGGGGCATATGAAAAATACTTGCAAGAAATGGTTACAAAAGAAGTTTACTATAGCTTTGAAGAAAATCATTACACGGTTAGTGCTTATCCAAAAGAAAAAGAAGAGCTAAAAATTCATGCTACTAATTATGCTGAAAGAAATGAAAAAGACTTTCATGGCGACTTATTCATACGTATGTGGGAATATGAAATAAATTCAGAATTAAACTCATATATACAGTAAGAAATATTAGAAAATTGCTATGGGATGATTATTATTCCTAGTGATCCAATATCCAATCCGAATGATAAAAATATAAATTTGGATGAGATACCAAAATTTAAAGATATAAGAAGTATGATTAAGGATAGCTTATATATGTATATTAATTTGAAAAAAGGTAATGATGTGAAAAACATTAAAGATAGTACATTTAAAGTACTAATGTTTATTAAGCAAAAAAAATATGAATCTGACTATATAACAATTTTTACAGAGCATAATCAATATACAATATATAGCAATCAATTAGATAAAATAAACAAGATAAGTGACCTAAATTCAATTTTGAATAAATTAAACTAATTGGAACCTGTTGATAGTGAGAATATTATCTGAATCAACTAGATGAAAGGACAGAAGCTACTAATAAAAGTTTTAAAGATTTTTTGGAGATTAAATAGATATGAGTAAAAGAAATAAAAAATACCAAAATGCGGATATAGCAACTTATATTACATCAGCAATTACCTTTATTTTAATTTTAGCTGGTTATCCTACTGGTACGATAAGTAAGAACAGACACAAATTATTAATTCCTATGTTAGCATTATTTTGTATTACTTATATATTAACGGTAGTATCTAGGTTTATATACTCTAAGATTATATTTCTGCTTAAAAATACAAAGAAAAAGAATAGCGGTGAAAAAAAATAGTTGTCGGGTATGTGCGTTAACAAAATAGACACTCCCCAAAAACAAGAGGTGAATGAACAATCATTCACCTCCTACATTTTACAAATGCTTCTTTACAACCTCAACAACCTCAGGAAGATCCATGCCTATATTTTGAAGGTGCTCAACCTTAGGTACTCCATCCATTGTCCAGCCTCTTCTCTTGTATACTGCATCTGTTAGTTGTTCGTATTGATCTTCTCTATAGGATCTCATTATTTTTATTTTTTCCTCTGTTGACTTGTTTGTTAGGTCAACGCCTATGATATCCTTCGTCTGGTTGTCATATCTTTCTTATCTTGATTCATATTCCTCAACTGCTACAGAGTCTGCTGCATGATATGGGATTTTGTCGTGGATTCTTTTTCTAAGCCTTCGTCTCTGGACGCCTGATGCATCAGCTCGAGAGTTGCCTATGCAGTGCTGAAGTTAAACTCAAGTACTACAGCAGGATCGAATATGCCACGTTAGAGCATAAGGTTGCTTCGGTTTTTTATACTCTTTATTTTCAGGAGCATTCCACTATAACAATGTTATAAAAAAGACAGACAAAAATGGAATGATAACTAATTTCGTATATGATGAACATAACCTTTTAGTTAGCGAGACAAAAGGTACATTAAACACATCATATGCTTACTATAAAAACGGTCTCAGAAAGACAATGATTGACAGTATTGGAACTACTCAATATAATTACAATAATGATAATTCATTAGGCAAGATAATCTTCCCAGATACGAAGACTATAGAATATGAATATGATATTGCAGGTAACCGAACAAAATTGATAGAACCATTTGCACAAGTGTGGAATTACAATTATGATCAACAAAATCGATTACGTCATATGACAATAGGTACAAGCCAAACCCAAGAAGTAGATTTAAGCTATAAACCTAATGGACTATTGGACATAGTGACACAAGCAAATGGAATGAAAACCAGCTATAGCTTTGACGGACTGAATCGTCTAACCAGCCTATTACACAAAGATGCTACTAATGATGTTGTAAGGTCATATGCCTATACTTATGATGATAATGGTAATAGGCTAACAGAAACAGAAAATGGGATAACAAACACATATGCATATGATGAAGTAAATCGAATTATATCAAATTCGCAGGGAAATGAAACATATACATATGATAAAGCGGGTAATAGATCAAGCCACAATTCATCCTTCGCTTTTATTGGTGATGATACAATAGAATACAAATATGATGAATATAATAGACTAATTGAAGTTATAAAGAATGATGTATTGGTAGAAACAAATAAGTACAATGGAGATGGATTGCTAGTAGAAAAGACTCAAGATGGTATAACTACAAGATACTACTATGACGGTGCAAATATAATAGCAGAGGGAACTGTACAAGCAGATGGAACAGTAAGCCTCAATGCAAGGTATCTAAGGTCAGGAACTCAATTAGTATCTAGGGAGGACAGCACTGGATTAAAAGGATATTACCTGCATAACGGTCATGGAGATGTAGTAGAGCTAAGAGGTATATCAGGAAATATTTTGGCAAGCTATAACTATGATATATGGGGAAATTCAATTTCTATAAATGAAAGCGGAATGATAAACCCATTCCGATACTGTGGTGAATTATATGATAATACTAGCGGATTATATTATCTGAGAGCAAGACATTATGACCCAAGTATGGGCAGGTTTATTAGTGAGGATAGCTATTTGGGAAATGGCACAGAGCCTTTGAGTTTGAACTTGTATACTTATTGTGCAAATAACCCAATATTGTACTTTGATCCTAGTGGGAATTATTATATTCAAAAGCAAAAAAATGGAATGTTTAAGCTAGTGAAAGATAATTTGCTATTATTAGCTGGAAGATCAGCACTTATGCATTATGTTCCTTTTGGTGATTTTGCTGTGTCTCAGATTGAAAATAGTAAGTTTTTCAATTATACTGGAGGTAATTCTAAGGTTGTACCTAGTAGCGATGTAAATTTAGAGTTATTCGCAGACAGCTCTAAATTTGCCAAAAAGCTAGTTTCATTTTACAATGTTTATCAAACAGGGACATATGTAGTTGAGGGATTAGAGATAGCACTCATGGATGAGATTTCATTTACATTGCTTAGAGAATGTGGTATTTCACTATTTGCAGATAGTGAAGATAGACTTAATGAAACAATGACAAAAGCATACAGTTTTATTAATTCTGCACCAGGCTATTTTAAACAGGGTGTGGGTAGTACGTTCGGAAATAAATCGTTATTTGAATTAGACCTACAATTAAGCAAATCTAAAAATCCTAAAAAGCTTTTGGATAAATATTATGATAATTGTTTAGGTTACTATATTAATCTTGGTTATTCACATAAAGAGGCAAAAGCACATGCTAATGGAGTTTTTCGGGATTTGAATTTAGAATCGTATAGTGATAGAATTACAGAAATAAAAGATTTATTTAAGCAATTTAGTAATAAATAAAGGAGAGAATTTTATATGCAAATATTTTTAGGTAAAATTCTTTTTTTATCGCTAGGCATATTATTAATATTGTCAGGGATTTATAATTGGGAAATCATATTATCATTGAATCCAAGGAAAAAAGTATTTGATGAATTGTTTGGTAAAGCATATGGAAGAGTAATGACTATAATTATTGGAATATATTTTATATCTCTGGTATTTATAATGGAGTAATTAAAATAATGAGCTGATAAAATTATTAGGTATATGCAAATGGGGGATATAAATAAATTAATACCTAGAAAATGACAACCCCTCCCCCCAAAAAACAAGAGGTGAATGAACAATCATTCACCTCCTACATTCTACAAATGCTGCTTTACAACCTCAACAACCTCAGGAAGATCCATACCTATTTTTTGAAGGTGCTCAACTGTCGGTACTCCGTCCATTGTCCAGCCTCTTCTCTTGTATACTGCATCTGTTAGTTGTTCGTATTGATCTTCTCTGTAAGCTCTCATTATTTTTATTTTTTCTTCTGTTGATTTGCCTGTTGGGTCAACGCCTATAATATCCTTTAACTGGTTGTCATATCTTTCCTGTCTTGATTCATATTCCTCAACTGTTACAGGGCCTGCTGCACGATATGGGATTTTGTCGTGGATTCTTTTTCCGTAGCCCATTCTAATATTAAATATTCTTTGGAAGTTGTATACTCTTTCGGATTGTACTATAAGCTCTTCCTTGTCTATGTTCTTTCCTGTAACTCCATTGAATATATCTACATAGTTTTGTACATGCTCAGGTATCTTTGCCGGCTCGTCGGCAGTCTTGTTGCTTTCCGGTATTATATCATTCCAAGGCAGCTTGCAGAGACCGTTTAAGCCGAACCAGGTTCTGAACATTGGGAAGTAGTGCAGTGCTTCTGCTTTATCCTCAAAGGTTGGTATCTGGTTGTTAACCATATCCATAAATATCAGCCATGCTTCATCATGCTGTGGTCCTTTGTTGGTCAGACCATAGCCGCCCTGCTGTGCAAGGGATTCCTTTGGAAGGTACTCGGAGAACTCCAAGCCTTTTTGCTCCATACCGATATCTTGCAGGAAGTTTGGATCTGCGCCGTACTCTTTTGCAAATATTTCCTTCATCTTTCTGATTCCAAGACCAGCTATCTTTCCGAAGCCTTCGCCTCTGGACATTTGATGTATAAGCTCTAGTGTTGCATCAGCATTGCCGAAGTTAAGCTCAAGTCCGCCTGTTCTTTCTTTATTTAATATGCCGTTTTCATAGCATTCCATAACAAAGGCTGTAAGAGTACCAAAAGAAATAGTGTCTATAGCATAGGTATCACAATAGAAGTTAAGCTCAAGTACTACGTCGGGATCGAATATTCCAACGTTTGAGCCTAAGGCTGCTGCATTTTCGTACTCAGGTCCGTCAACTATAACCTTTTGTCCTTTATATGGACCAGTTTTTACTTCAAAGTTGTCTACTGCCTTTGCACAGGACAAGCTGCAACCGTACCAGCAGCCGTCTGCCATGCCTTGTGTTATTTTATCTCTGAATACATTTGATGCTATTTTGTAAGTATCCTTATGAGCACCATACTTGTAGTTGTGTACTGGTAGCAGATCATACTGATCCATTATTTCGATTATGTTTGCAGTACCTATTTGTCTCATTCTGCACTGCTTATCGTCAAAGTCATGTATTTCCTTATGAAGCTTTATTCCTGTTCTGTTAAGCTTGCCTTGATCGGCAGGATTATTTAGGTTTCCTTTAACGCCTTCAAATCTGATTACAACAGCCTTGATGCCTTTGTCTCTGAATACTCTGCCTATGCCGCCGCGACCAGCTTGTTTAAGTCTTATTGCCTTTCTTCTTACATCGTAGAAGGTAAAGTTTAATAGTCCGATAAAGGTATTTTGTGCAGCAGTACCTGCTGATATAACAGCTACATTTCTCTTGTCTTCCTCTGATTTTGCATACATTTCTGTAAGCTGTTCACCAAGGATATGGCTGTCTATTGCTTCCTCTGGAGCTTCTTCTATGGTTATTGTTCCGTCATTACCATCTATAAATATTATTACGTCTTTTTCTGCTTTTCCTTGAAGCTCAAGAGCATCAAAGCCGGAGAACTTAAGCAGTGGACCGAAATAACCGCCCACGTTGCTGTCTATTGGCATTCCAGTTAGCGGTGACAAGCTTACTACCAAGGATTTACCTGCACCTGGGTATTGAGTTATGCCGCCTATGGGACCGCTTGATATTACTATTTCATTTTCAGGATCATTCCACTTTGTTTCAGGTGTTACTGCATTCCACAGATACCATAGACCAAAGCCCTTGCCGCCTATAAATTTGTCCTTCATCATTTGAGTAACAGGCTTTTCTTTAATTGTGTTATCACTTAGGTTAATGTATAGAGTTCTATTTGTATATCCTCTTTCAAGCTTACCCAACTCATATTTGTATTCATTAAGCAGCTTATGGGCAGATTGCAGCTTTTCTATATTCATTACTTTACCTCCCAATGATTATGTTTTGTTTTATATTTCTTCAATAAAAATAGCTTCTCTAGGACAACTTTTCGCACATTGTCCGCAGGCTACACATTTGAAAGGTTCAATGTAATCGTCATGTACACCCATTGCCAGCTCAGGGCAGAAGCCTACACACATAAAACAGCCTACGCATATCTTCTTATTTACTCTTATTACGCCATTTTTGTCTCTTGTTAAGGCTTCCACAGGACAGACAGCAATACATTCGCCGCATTGTGTACAGCTAGTAATCTTCTTTTCTGTATCTTTACTGATGCTGATACATGATTTAGCATAGTTTGCTTCTTTAAACCATGTTCTGGAGCAGGTAGTTTCACATGAATGACATGCGATGCAAAGCTCCGGCTTTTTACCTAATACCTTCATTTTTTTACCTCCCAAAATTAGAATGCCTTGGAGTTTAAAAAGCACATATTTTCTTTCTACAGTCCAAGGCTATATACAAACTTTAATCTATACTACTGAAGGCTCGAATACCAATTCGCCCTTGTCAAACCTATCATTGCTTAGTATGCTTACGTCTATAGTAGGCTTTTCTCCCAATATAGCTTCCGATATAATAGTTCCGGTTACAGGCCCGAACATAAATCCATGACCGCTGTAGCCGCATGCCAGATAGAAGCCTTCTACCGCTGAAACAGAACCATATATTGGCTGACGGTCAGGTGACATACAGTATAGTCCAGCCCACTGTCTTACAACTCTTAAATCCTTTAATGGAGGAAGTAGAGTACAGCAGGTTTTTGCCATTTCCTCAAGGAAATGCCAGCTTGATGTTTGTCTCAAGTCTCTTGGCTCATTAGCATCACCTCTGCCCATAATAAAGCTTCCGTGAGGTGTCTGCTGACAGTAAATATTATGGGAGAAGGACATATACATAGGATCCTGCATTGGATTTACAGGCTCTGTTACCAATATCTGATGCCTTTCAGCATATACAGGTATATTAACACCTGCCATTTCACCTATTATCTTTGAATGTCCGCCTGCTGCATTTACCACAACAGGGGTAGAAATATATCCCTTATCTGTTTGGACTCCCTTTATTTTGCCGTTTTCAACCTCTATGCCCGTAACCTGAGTATATTTCATTATTTCTACACCAAGTCTCATAGCTGCTTTAGCATATGCATCTGTAGTCAGGAAGGGATTTAAGTGACCATCCTTTTGACAGAATGTAGCACATACTATTTTTGATTCATCCATATGAGGTATTATTTCCTTGGCTTCCTTTGGAGTAAGGAATTTTGTAGGGATTCCCAAGCTGTTTTGCAAAGCTACATTCTTTTTAAACTGCTCTGCTTCTCTTTCTGTGGAAGCTACTATAAGATAACCTTTTTGCTTAAACTCTATATCTCCATCATACTCAAGCTCTTCATTGGCTCTTTCGAAAAACTCTATACTATATTTTGCAAGGCGGCAATTCATTTCTGTGCCCCATTGCATTCTTACACCAGCACCGCATCTTCCTGTAGCTCCGCTGGATGGATAATCCTTTTCTACAACTACTATATCCTTAACGCCTTTTTTCGCCAGACTGTAGGCTATAGAGCAGCCGGATATTCCTCCGCCGATAATAACCACACTTGCAGTTTTATTCATTGCATTCACCCCCACCTAGACTGCTGATAACAGCACCTAATTTAATGGGTTTTGCAGGGGGTCTGAAGGTGGACATTGGCATTTCGCTCATTTTTTGATTTGTAGCACGAGCAAGCTCCTGCATAATAAGCTGACGGCAGGTTCTGCCCTGACATGGTCCCATACCTGCTCTGCTTATTCTCTTTATTTCATCTATTGTATGATAGCCTTTTCTGATAAGCTCTCTTACTTCTCCTAGTGTAACCTCTTCGCAGCGGCATACCATGGTATTATCGCTGTAAAAATCATCAAGACTCATGCATCTTACTACCATTGAAAGCTCCTTTGGAACTGCCAAGGATACTACTGGCGTTCTATCCTGAGCTTTGGTATTAAGAACCTTTACTACCTTTGCTCTACAGACGGGCTTTCCTTCTCTGTCAAGACCAGTTACATAGCCGCCTTCCTGTGGCAGCGGTAAAAATTCATAGGGTATCTTAACCAGTGCTTCTGTATCTGAATAGGTTTCGTCTACTACAACTATTGCAAGCCCCGGGCAGTTGCTTACGCAGATTCCGCAGCCGTTGCATTTGTCTGCATTTATTATGGGTCTGTCATTTATATCCTTAAACTCTATTATGGCACCTCTTTTGCAGGAAGTGTAGCATGGGTTGCAGGGTATCCTCTGAAAGCATTCTATAACTGCAACAGCTCCCTTTGCTAGTCTTTCCTTTGAGGGCATAACGAGTGCTAAATCCTCTTGGGTAGCTACTCCTGTTTTTTCTAACATTGTTTTCTTAACCCCCTTAACTTATTAACTGCTCTAAGCCTTTTCTAATCTTTTCCCCCACTGGACCTGATCTTAAGTCATTAAGCTGACCTAGGCAGTCCTCTCTTTGCTCTTTGTAGTCAGGAAGTACATGCCCCAGCTTTTTGGCAGCACATAGTCCTGCCAGCCTTCCTTCTACCATGGCACTGCTTGCTTCCTCTACTCCGCCAACATCTCCTGCAACAAATACATTAGGAATGCTTGTTTCCAAATCCTCATTACGAGTAGGCACATGACCTCCAAGCTCAGGCACGAATTTCATTTCACAGCCCACCTGCCACAAAAGCTCTGCCAGTGGTGAAAGACCAACAGATATGCATAATACATCTGTATCTATGTCTATTTCTGAGCCGGGTATTGGCTGCCATTTATCGTCAAGCTTCCAGAGAGTGACCTTTTCCAGTGCATCCTTGCCATGAGCGTATTTGACAGTATACCCAGTCATTATGGGTACGCCCATTCTTCTTATTTTTGATGCGTGTACCAGATAGCCTCCGATTTTGGGAGCGGCATCTATTATGGCTTTTACCTTTATACCTGCCTGCATAAGCTGATAGCTGACGATAAGACCTATGTTTCCTGCACCTACCATTACTATGCTTTTGCCTGGCAGTACGCCATGTACGTTAGCAAGTGTCTGAACTGCACCTGCACCATATATACCGGGTAAATCGTTGTTGGGGAAGGTTAAGAATTTTTCTGATGCACCTGTTGCCACAATTATAGCCTGTGGCTTTACTTTCATATACTTATCATTTTGTTCTATTGTTAATATACCGTCCTCATACATTCCAATAACGGTAGCATTTAACATTATGGTAACATTTTCATTATACTTATCTAATTCCTTTGTCAAAATACCGACAATATCTATACCCCTGATTGAAGCATACTGCTTCTGTGAACCGAAAAACATATGAGTTTGCTTCTCCAACTGTCCGCCCAAGCTGTCATTACGTTCTACCAATGTGACCTTTGCACCGGATTCGGCTGCTGCGATAGCAGCACATAGTCCGGCAGGACCGCCTCCGACTATAAGTATCTCTGTGTTTATCATACCAGATCACCTTTCCCCTTTTGAGTTTCTACTATCATGCCCTCAGTTAGTTTTTCCACACAAACTCTTACATTGGGTTTTCCATCTACAACCATGAGGCAGGAAGAGCAGTTGCCAATGGCACAATAAAAACCTCTGGGTCTTCCAAGGTTATGGCTGTGTCCCAATACTTTTACTCCTGCTGCATGCAGTGCAGCAGCAATTGGTTCTCCCTCATATCCTTCATACTGCTGTCCATCAAAGGTGAATTTTACTTTAGGACCTTTTTTGAAGGATAGTATCGGATGTTCTTCGATTCGCATTTAATTCCCTCCCATAATACAAATGAATAATTGATAGACATTCCAAGCTTAACACTTGTTTCTTCTGCCGACAGTATTTTGTATACATGCAGACTAATAAAAAAATGGCAAAGAATTGTCAGTAAAGTTAATGAAAAATATTTATACACTTAGTACATAAATATTCTAAAAAACTTTCAAAATTCCTGCCTGTTCTACTTATTTCGCACTAAACTTTTAAGGAATTTCAAAAGGTGAGATAAAGTCGCAATAATCACAAAATTTTAAATTTAGAGAAAATATTATTTTTAAATTTTATGCTAATAATATATAGAAAGTTTATATAGCTCTCATATGCGTTAACTTAAGCCAAGTTATACCAATATGCTGTAAATGTAACTTTTCGGAAGTTGTTTACATCCACGAAGCCTAACCCGAGAGGCAGCACAGTAATTTATATGAAATACCTCAATATAATAAGCATCATATAATGTTAGTTGATTCATATTCTTAAGGTGCTGCTTTTGTAAACAACTGTAGAAAAATTATATTTACAGCCAGAGATTTGTAAAATTATAGCTTAAGTTAACACATATGATATAGCACTTACATATTAGTTTCTTAATATATAGGCAGTAAAAGCAAGCATCCAATATTAATTATAAAAGGAGAAATTTTATGAGTCAAAACAAGGAGCAATGGGGAAGCAGACTGGGTTTTATTATGGCTGCTATTGGTATGGCAATGGGTACAGGGAATATATGGAGATTTCCGAGAGTTGCAGCGGCTAACGGAGGAGGACCGTTTATTATTGCATGGACTATAGCTGCCCTTGTATGGGCAATTCCACTATTAATGGGCGAAATGGTAATGGGCAGAAAAACAGGACTTGGTACAATCGGCGCATTTAGAGACTTTGTAGGAAGAAAATACACATGGATGGGTACTTGGATTGCGGCGGTCTGTCTGGCAATAATGTTCTATTATTCGGTAGTTATGGGCTGGTGTGTAAAATATTTTACTCTAGCCTTATCGGGAGTATTTAAACCCGGTATTACTACCCAACAAACAGAGCTTATATGGAACACCTTTACAACGACACCTTCTCAAACTATTTTATTTCATTTAATATCTATGTTTATTGCAGGGTACATAATATATAGGGGCGTTTCCTCTGGCATAGAGAAGTCCTGTAAAATAATGATACCAGTGCTTTTTGTACTTTTAGTAGCTGCGCTGATCAGGTCGCTTACCTTGCCCGGAGCATTAAAGGGCTTGGAATATCTTTTCAGTCCTAAGCTGTATATGCTAAGCAACCCCAAGATATGGCTGGAGGCGTTTACACAGGTGGCATGGTCTACAGGTGCAGGCTGGGGATTTATTATAACCTATTCTGTTTATACAAAAAGAAAGTCAGATATTCCGGGCAACTGTACCATTACATCCTTTGGCGACAATATCGGCGCACTTATTGCAGGGATGACAGTACTTCCTGCTATATATGCCTTGTCTCCTACACAGGAGCTGGCGGCAGAAGCTCTTTCCTCCGGCAACACCGGCCTTACTTTTATTTATCTTGCTCAGTTGTTTACCAAGCTGCCAGCGGGTCAGATATTATCGGCGGTATTTTTTCTAGCTATGTCAATAGCGGCACTTTCCTCCTTGCTGCCTATGATAGAGGTTGGAGTAAGAAACTTGATGGATATGGGACTTAGCCGCAAAAGCTCTACTGTGTTTATATCCATAGCTGGTTTTGTATTTGGCATACCCTCTGCTTTCAGTCTGAACTTTCTTGATAATCAAGACTGGGTATGGGGTATCGGACTTTTAGTAAGCGGTGTATTTGTAGCCTTTGCCCTTATGAAGTACGGACTTGATAAGATCAGAACAAACTATATTAATACCAAATGGGCTGATTATCATGTTGGTAAGTGGTGGAATGTATTGATAATGCTATTTCCTGTATTTTTCGCCGCAATAACATTTTTCTGGTTTTGGCAGGCTACTACTTGGTATCCAGATAATTGGTGGAAGCCTTTTGAAATTTTCAGCGTAGGCACAATCCTAATGCAGTGGGTGCTGCTGTTCCTGCTGGTTATTGTCACCAACAACTGGCTGGCAAAAAAGGTGGGCAAGGGCAGGGATATTATGTCTTCCGATACAGAGGATTAGAATAGTATATAAGTTCATATAGGGAGGGGATATATGTGTCAACGGCATCCATAATAATGATGATAATTGTTATAAGCTACTATTGTATTGGAGCGGGAATATTCATCAGAAAAGCTATGAACAATAAGAGTACGGAATAGGTGCAGCTTTATAACCTTCTAAACAAAATGATATGCAGCCTTTGACTGCATATCATTTTGTTTACATAATATTGAGTTTATTCTTTTGCGGTGTTGTATGAGCTTCAGTAATTTCGTCTAAGGTCATATTCTCCAGTTCATACGCTTTTTTAGCAACATCACTTCTGCTGATGATTCCATTTTCTATTAACAGCTCTATTATACTGGCAATAGCGAGAGTATTACGATAGTCAATTTCCTTTAAATCTGCAATCTGATTTATTATATCCAGTTTATTCATTTATTTACCCCCTAAAATAATTATATAGGGTTTTTAGCTTGAAACATAGATTTAAACCAAGCTAAAAACCTAGAAGGGAAGCAATAACCAAGCCGTGAATAAATTAAGTTTTACGGTTGCTTCCCTATACTTGCTTGTCTTTATTGTGATTATTGACAAATAGACATGCTTTTATACCTAGCCACACTTTGTGAAAGATTATTTTAAAGATAAATGTAGCTGAGTAACAAGAAATTCGGCAAATATTAGAAATAATATAAAAGCAGTACTTGAAATATTGTATAAAAAATAGTAAAATTATAAAAAATAACTTTATTGATATATAAAAATTATTAAATGCGTTGAAGGGAAAGTCTCAATATCCTTTTTTTAGAGAGTCGGCGGCAGGTGAGAGCCGATAACAGGATTTGTGATATCCATCCCGGAGCAGTCTGCGACGAGCAGTACCGGCACAGCCGTTAAACGAATGAGAGAGCAGTATATTCATATGCTGCTAACTAGGGTGGCAACACGGATAACCTTTCGTCCCTTTATTGGGGATGAAAGGTTTTTTGTTATATAAAGGAGGAATAAAAATGCTGGATATTAGATTAATAAGAACAAATCCCGAGGAAGTAAAAAGAAAGCTTGCTCGTAGAGGGCAGGAGTACAAAATTCAAGAAATACTTGAACTGGATGAAGCTAAAAGACAGCTTCTGGTACAGGTAGAGGAGCTTAAGAGCAGGAAGAACAAGGTATCTGAGGAGGTTGCAAAGCTTAAGAGAGCAAAGCAGGATGCAGAAGCCTTGATAACCGAAATGCGTGAGGTATCAGATAAGATTAAGGAAGACGATGAGAAGCTGAGAGAGCTGGAAGAAAAGGTATTGGAAATATTACTAACCATACCAAACATGCCTAGTGAGTACACCCCTGATGGCAGCTCGGATGCTGATAATGTAGAGGTTAGAAGCTGGGGAGAGCCTAGAAAGTTTGAATATGAGCCAAAGGCACACTGGGATATAGGTGAAAGCCTTGGAATACTTGATTTTGCAACAGCAGGAAAGGTTACAGGCGCAAGATTCACCTTCCTGAAGGGCTTGGGTGCCAGACTGGAAAGAGCACTTTATAACTTTATGCTGGATACACACACTGAAAACGGATATACAGAAGTATTTCCTCCCTATATGGTACACAGAAGAAGCATGATGGGAACAGGACAGCTTCCAAAATTTGAAGAGGATGCCTTTAAGGTAAGCAATACAGAATATTTCCTTATACCTACCGCAGAAGTACCAGTAACAAACATGTACAGAGAGCAAATATTAGAGACTGATGCACTGCCCATAAAGCATACTGCTTACAGTGCCTGCTTTAGAGCAGAGGCGGGATCCGCAGGAAGAGATACAAGGGGACTTATAAGACAGCACCAATTTAACAAGGTAGAGCTTGTAAAGTTTGTGAAGCCTGAAGATTCCTATGAAGAGCTGGAAAGCTTAACTAGAGATGCAGAGAGAATACTTCAATCTCTGGGACTGCCATATAGAGTATCGGCACTTTGTGCAGGCGACTTAGGCTTTACCTCCGCAAAAACCTACGATTTAGAGGTATGGATGCCAAGCTATAATAAATATGTAGAAATATCCTCTTGCAGCAACTTTGAGGACTTCCAGGCAAGAAGGGCAGAAATCAAGTATAGACCAGATGTTAAAGAAAAGCCCAAATATATTCATACATTAAATGGATCTGGTGTAGCAATAGGAAGAACAGTAGCGGCAATACTAGAGAACTTCCAAAATGATGATGGAAGTGTAACGATACCAGAGGTGTTAAGACCATATATGGGGGGTATTGAGAAAATTAAAAAATAATTTTATAAAAAATTCCAGTTTGTACTGGAATTTTTTATTTTACACTCATACAATGAACTAAGGAGGCTAAAATGATAATATATGGGATTCACAAATTAATGCAAGTCTAAGTTTCAAATGTTAATAAAAAAATTCAAATTTTTATATAAAATATTGAATATATAGTGTATAATGGAAGGGTGCATTGCTATATGTAATATTTATATTACTTTGCAAATATATAGCATGACCATATTGAGATAGATAATAGAGTGGATTAAACTACTATAAATTTATTTTAATAAAAATGCAGGGGGGATAAACTATATGTTTAAAGCTCGCAGAGTTTTAAGACAAATCAGAAGTACTGTAGAGGTACGAGAAAATGAGAAGAATATAGATCTGGCAGGCTATGTAAGCAATATTATCCATACTATGGACGAGTCAAGTCCTAATGTGGCACATATTGTTAAGAGCATAATAAAGGTAGCTACAAATATTAGTACCTTTTATATAAACTTAGTCCACATGGCAAAAAGTCTGGAAACAAAATCTACAGAAATAAAGACATCAACCCGAAATATGCTGAATGCAGTATATCAAACTAATACGAGTATGAGTCAAATATCAGGCACCGTTGCAGAATACGCAACCTCAACAACAGAGATTGCCAATCAGACTAGCTCATTATTGGATATGATGGAGAATAATGATAGGATCATTAAAGCTGTGGAGGGCGTCAATAAACAAGTAACAGCTTATTCAAAATCTATGGAAGCAGACATGGAAAATCTAAGCTCCGTGCTTGAAAATATGAATAATACGATAGCTGGAATAAACCAGATAGCTGAACAAACAAACCTTCTGGCACTCAATGCCAGCATTGAGGCAGCAAGAGCAGGAGAAAACGGAAGGGGCTTTGCAGTGGTAGCAGAAGAGGTAAGAAAACTATCGGAAACTACTAAAAGTCAATTAACATCTATGACACAGCTTATGTCTACTATAGAACAAGCCTCTGAAAAAAGTAAAAACAGTGTAGCTGCTACAAAAAATGAAATAGACAATATGAGTGATTATATGAAAGAAATGGTGGAGACTATATCTAAAAGTAAAAATTCTATTCAGACAGTAACCTCAAATGTACAGCAAATAGCCGCTGGCTCCGAGGAAATAAGTGCAACTGTAGAAGAGATTACAGCAACAATGCATTATATAAATGCTGATGCAGAAAAGCTGGCAGAGTTAGGTGAAGATATTAACAGCAATGCGGCAGATATAGAAAAGCTATCTGGAGAAATGGCTGTAATAGAGAACGAAATATCTCAGCTTTCAAAAGTGGGCGGAAGAATAAGCAAAGGCAAATTTGGGAAAATAACTAATGAGGACTTTATAGACTCAATTAACAACGCTATAACTGCACATATTAAGTGGGTTGACACTTTGGAAGAAATAGCTAGAAACATGAAAATAGACGCAATACAAACTGATGGTGCAAGATGTGGCTTTGGACATTTTTATAACTCTATAAAACCAGAGCACCCAGAAATAAAGGTGCTTTGGGAAAAAATCGATACCGTACATCTCCAGCTTCATAAATCAGCACACAAGGTAATTAACCTTGTAAAGTCAGGAGACCAGAACATGGCTGTAAAAAGTGCAGCAGAATCAAGAAAAATGTCAAAGGATATAATAAATATGTTAGAAAACATAAAAGCTGCAAGCAATGAGCTTGCCAAGCAAAACATCAGGGTATTATAAATATTGATATGCTATAGGGTTTTTAGCTGAAAACCTAGAAGGGAAGCAATAACTAGCCCATGAATAAGTTATGCTTTATGGTTGCTTGCCTATATATAGAGAAACAACTTCAAAATTAAAACGTTTCAGTTGTTTCTCACAAGGAGATTAGCAGCTCTTAACGAAAAGTATTTAGAGTTGGTTATCTATAGTAAAACCAGACACTTATATAACAATGGAAAAAATACTATTAATTCTCACAAAAAATCTCAATATAATTTATTGACATACTCAAATAGAATTGATATAATTTATATTGTTGTCACCGAGGAGAGATGTTCGAGCGGTTTATGGAGCTGGTCTTGAAAACCAGAGGCGTTTTGCGGCGTCCGAGGGTTCGAATCCCTCTCTCTCCTCCATAACAATTTAAACAGTAGTATTCAATGCAAAATGAATACAAAAAAATTGTAGATACTAGGAGAAGTACTCAAGTAGGTCGAAGAGGCGCCCCTGCTAAGGGCGTAGGTTGGGAAACTGGCGCGAGGGTTCGAATCCCTCCTTCTCCGCCATTTAAAGCATGAAACAGAAGAATTTAA
Organism: uncultured Clostridia bacterium; assembly: GCA_937930535.1. Taxonomy (GTDB): domain Bacteria; phylum Bacillota; class Clostridia; order Lutisporales; family Lutisporaceae; genus CALGKJ01. The sequence goes on along the minus strand of CALGKJ010000040.1, from coordinate 17,372 downwards.
TTCTAGCTGTTTTTTTTATTATTTTTTGCTTAAATATTAACTTCTGCTTTTTCCTTCTTCTCCGGGATAGAGCTTGCTTCTATCTATTATATTTGTAACGAATCTAACACGCCTTATTGCACTGGCAGCCAAAGGATAATAATCTGTATTTGCAGCTCTGCCGCTATCCGATTTATCATTTTCATAATTATTCACAGTTACTACCTCCAAATAGATTAATTAATATAAATCATGTCAAAGCTTTTAAGTAGTTAAACAATAATGAAGCACTTGCAGTAAATAAACTTTATCAGTATTTATATAGTTTGCCCTAGGAGAAAAAAATTATATACATATTAGACATATGAAAAAGTTAAAAATACATATGATTTATAGTTGAAAACTATTAATTCTGCTGGTAGGTAATGGAGTGACAGTATGAAAAAAATAAAATTATTATATAATCCAATGTCAGGAGATGCAACCTTTAAAAATAGGCTGGATCAGGTAATTTCAAGGTTTCAAAGAGCGGGTTTCTGTACCGTTCCATTTAGGCTGGAGAATCAGTATAAAACAGAAGAAGCTTTTTTTGATATTCATAATGATTACTATGCTGTAGCAGCTTGTGGTGGGGATGGAACTATTAATTCTATAGTGGATATAATGATGAAACAAAAAATTGATATTCCACTGGGTATATTTCCCTATGGAACCTCAAATGATTTGGCAAATTATATGGGTATACCTAGAGATATTATTAGCTGCTGTGATATAATTATTAATGGAATTGAAAGAAAAATTGATATAGGGAAAGTTAATGACAAGCATTTTATTAATGTTTGCAGTGCAGGTCTCTTAACAGACGTAGCATACAAAACTGATACTGCTATGAAAAATGCCCTTGGTAAAATTGCTTACTATATAAAGGGCATTGAGGAAATACCTAATTTTTCACCTATTAAAATGAGGTTAGCCTTTGACAATAGCGTAATAGAAGATAACATGCTTTTAATAATAGTACTAAACAGCTCCTCGGCAGGAGGATTTACGCGACTTGCCCCAAATGCAGCAATAGATGATGGATATATGGACGTAATTGCCATTAAATATACAAACATAAAAAATATGCTGTCCCTGTTTTTCAAGATACTAAAGGGTGAGCATATTAGTGATAACTACGTTTACTATATTAAAACCAACAGATTGCTGATAGAATGTGAGAAACATTACGAAACGGATATTGATGGAGAAAGAGGACCGGACTTTCCTCTCGATATAGTATTATTAAACAGGGCTTTAAGAATATTTACAGCGGATGCTATATATAAATGATGTTTTTTATTTTGAGTTTTAGAGTTGTTTATCTATAGCACTATTTGCATGATTTATAAAAACAAGGGACTTTTGGTGGTACAAGCATTAAGCGGATACAATATATAATGGGGGTATTGCAATGAATTATAGAACACAAGGTGTATGTGCAAGAGAAATTGAGTTTGAGGTTGAAGACAAGGTAGTAAAAAAGGTAAAATTTATATCCGGCTGTAACGGTAATCTTCAAGGAATCAGCAAGCTGGTTGAAGGTATGCAGATAGAGGATGTAATAAAAAAGCTTGCCGGCATAAGATGCGGATATAAAGACACATCATGCCCTGATCAGCTTGCAAAAGCTCTAAAGCAGCTATCTCTATAAACATACATAAAGCACATGAATACATGTTTATCATGATCATGTGCTTTTTTTAAAAATATTCAGCTTTGCTGAGGCTCAAGACACCTAACTGTTCATACATTTATATCTATTGTTAAACAGGGCGGTATTGTGATAATCTATCATTAATTAGATATTTATATGCACTAAATTTATTATAGAGAAACAACTTCAAAATTAAATATTCCAGTTGTTTCTCACAAATAGATTAGCAACTCTTAACGAAAAGTATTTTGAGTTTTAGAGTTGGTTATCTATAATATGTAGATGGAAAAAATATATGCAGCTAAGCCTTAATTTTGGTAAGCAGCCGAAGCACTTTGATTATGGTTGTTTATCCACATATTAAATCATAATGGGGGATACAAGCTTATGAAAGACGCTATTAGAGTTTTAATAGTTGAGGATTCTAGAGAAGATGCAGAATTAATGCTTAGTGAAATAAGAAAATCAGGCTTTAAGATTTTTTCCAAGGTTATAAGAACCTTAGAGGAAATTAATAATGAGTTAAGCCAATGGACATGGGACTGTGTGCTCTGTGATCACAACCTAGTGGGCTTTAACTCATTGGATGTACTAAAGCTGATAAAACAAAGGGGGCTGGATGTTCCTTTTATAATAGCAGCAGGGGAGCTAAGCGAAGAATTTGCAGTACAGGCAATGAAAATGGGGGCACGTGACTATGTTTACAAAACCAATTTAAAGCGGTTGGGACCTATAATACTTAGAGAGCTGATGGACGCTGACATAAGATATGAGTATAAAAAGAATCAGGATGAGCTTACACAGCAAAAGCACAGATTATCTGCAACCTTAAGCAGTATAGGAGACGGAGTAATAACCACTGATGCAAAGGGCAACATTACATTGATCAACTATAAAGCGGAAGCACTTACCGGCTGGAATCTCAATGCTGCTCTGGGAAAACCACTGCATATGGTTTTTAATATAATTGACAGAATAACCAAGGAAGCCGCAGAGAGCTTGATAGAAAAGGTACTGATAAGCAGCTCGCCCATAAACAGCTCACCGGTGGGTTTGAAAAAAAATACAGTGCTCATAGCAAAGGATGGAACGGAAAGATTTGTGTCTGCCAGTGCAGCACCCATAAAGGATAGTGATAACAGCATAACTGGTATAGTATTAGTATTTAGAGATATAACTATATTAAAGCATACAGAAGAAAATATAATAAATGAAAGAAAGAATTTTAAGGCAGTATTCTACGAAGCACCCATAGCAATGCTGGTACTGGCTTCTGACGGTGCAATAAGAAATGCAAATGCAGCCTTTACCAAGGCAATGAGGGTAAAGCTTGAGGACATAATAGGAAGCAAAGTAGGTAATTGCATAAAATGTGTAAATAGTATATTGGAAGAAAAGGGCTGCGGAGCAGCTGCTAACTGCATGTTCTGTCGGCTGAGAAACATCATAGACTATGTATGGAAATCCGACTATCCTGTGTACGGCTTTGAAATTGAGCTTAACAGGCTGGTGGACAATACCAATGTGGCAGAATGGTATCGTATAAGCTCACAGCCAATAATACTAAACGATGAAAAAAATTTAATGGTAACCTTGGACGATATTACAGCGAAAAAGCAGCTATCCATAGATTTGCAGAAAAGTGAGGAAAATCTAAGACAGATAACCGATAATATTTCAGAGCTGATAATGAAGTGTAATATTCATGGAATAATAGAATTTGCAAGCCCATCTGCAAAAAAACTGCTTGGGTATGAAGTCTCTGAGCTTTTAGGCACACATATATTCAGTTATTTGTACTGGGAGGATAAGCACAAGATTAAGGGTACTTTTAAACAGCATATTGCAAGCAGTATCAAAAACCCTGACAATACCAGAATGTCAGTTGAATTCAGGTACGTCAGGAAGGATGGAAGCTATATATGGCTGGATGTAAGCGGCAATCATATATGTGATGCCAGCGGCACATTAAGCGGTGCTATTCTGGTAGCCAGAGATATCACCCATAATAAGCAGATGGAAAGTGCTGTCTATGAAAGCGAGAGAAGGTATAAAGTATTATTTGAAGGTGCTAGTGATATAGTATTTATATATGATATAAGCGGAAATATAACCTCTGTAAATAAAGCAGGGGAAGAGGTAATGGGATACTCCCTTGATGAGCTGAAACAAATCAACGTAAAAAATATAATAATACCAGGATCTTTTCGGAATGGGTATGACTTTAATCTGGATATACAAAGGATCATGAACGACAATAAAACAGAAGAAATATGTATATATAATAAAAACAATGAACCTATAACTCTGGAGGTTAACAGGCAGCTCATATACGAAGAGAATACTCTTGTAGGAGTGCAAGGCATAGCCAGAGATATTACAAAAAGAAAGCAAATTGAAGCAGAGCTGCAAAGAGCTAAGGACGAGGCAGAAGCTGCCAATATGGCAAAAAGTGAATTTCTAGCGAATATGAGCCACGAGATAAGAACGCCGATAAATGGAATTACAGGGATGATAGACTTATTAGCAATGACAAGTCTGGATCATGAGCAGAAGGAATATCTTGATATAATTAAAAGCTCCGTACATTCCCTGATAACAGTATTAAATGATATATTGGATTTTTCAAAAATAGAGGCAGGCAAGCTTGTTATACAAGACATAAGCTTTAACCTCAGAGAAATTATGAAAACAGTTATCAAGACATATACAGCAAAGGCTATGGAAAAAGGATTAAGCCTTAAATACAGCATAGCTGCTGAAATACAGGAAAATTTAATTGGAGACCCTGTCAGATTGACACAAATACTGAATAATATTATAGGAAATGCTGTAAAGTTTACTGATTTTGGAGAAGTATCCATTGATGTGAGCTGGGCTATGATAGATGAACATTTGCAATTGAAATTTGCCGTTTCTGATACAGGAATAGGTATAAGCAGAGACGAAATGACTAAGCTGTTTAAAAGCTTTAGTCAGGTAGACGGATCCTTTACAAGAAAATACTCAGGTACTGGTCTGGGGCTTGCTATTTCCAAAAGACTAGCAGAAATGATGGGTGGAAGTATATGGGTGGAAAGTGAAAAGGGTAAAGGCAGCAGCTTTTACTTTGTTATACCCTTTGGAATCAGTCAGGAAAATACAAATGAGAAAAAACCAATCATAATTAAGGATTTGACTTCAATCAGAAATATACAGAGTATACTTTTGGTTGAAGACAACAGAATAAATCAAATAGCAGTTTCTACCCTGCTGAGAAAGAGAGGGTTTAGTATAGATATCGCCAATAACGGCAAAGAAGCCATACAGCTTTTAAATAACAATAATAAGTATGATATTATTCTTATGGATATTCAGATGCCGGAAATGGACGGCATAGAAGCTACAAAGCAAATAAGAAATGCTGAAAAGCTTACTGGTGAGCATATACCAATAATCGCATTAACTGCATATGCCTTGCAAGGAGATGCAGATCGGTTTATATCCCATGGAATGGACTATTACGTATCCAAGCCAGTTAAAACAGAGGAGCTTTTTAAGGCTATAGAGCTGGCAAACAAGCTGAGAGAAGAAAAAATAACCTCAGATATTGTTTCCAAAATAGTAAAAGACGGCTCAAAAACACAAAATAATAATGAAAATACTGACCAGTATAAAACTCATACAGACAAAATAGCTTTTTGTATTCAGAATATAAGTAATGCTATCATCACTGAAAATTATATAATAATAGAGCAAAATGCACATCAGCTTAAGGAGATTTTTAACCATATTCAGCTTAGCAGGCTCAAGAGCTGCGCATTTAAGCTGGAGCTGGCAGCTAGAAAGCAAAGTATGAGTGAAGCCGCTGCTGCACATAAAATACTACAGGAAGAGATAAATAAGCTGGAATAGGAGACATATGCGGAGAAATTGCGTATATTAATACATTTATAGGAGGATTACTATGGAACTACAAAAATATAAGAGTATGGAAGTACAACCACAAGAAGAGGTTGATATAACAAAGCTTACAGAAGAACAGAGACAAAAGGTACAGCAGATTATGAGCGAAATAACCATTGAAGACTCTCAATCGGTTCTGCAATACGGAGTAGGTGCCCAATCTCAGATAGCAAGCTTTGCGGACAACGTTTTGAACGAGGTAAAAGCAAAGGACGGAGGATACGTAGGTGAGATACTTACAGATTTGATGTTTAAGGTAAAGGATTTGGACGTAGACGGCTTGTCTCCCAAAAAGGGCTTTATGTCAGGTATACCCTTGTTCGGCTCTCTTGTTAACAGCACTCAGAAATTTGCAGCAAAATATCAGAAGCTTAACGTGGAAATTGAGAAAATTATTGATGCACTGGATAAATCCAAAATGGAGCTTTTAAAGGATATTACCCTGCTGGACTATCTATTTGAAAAGAATCTTGAATATTTAGGAAACCTTAACTGCTATATATTAGCAGGTACATTAAAGCTTAAGGAGCTGAATGAAAAGGTTATACCAGAAATGCAGGCAAGAGTAGATGCCACAAATGATGCTATGGATGCACAACGACTTAATGATACAATACAGCTTGCAAACAGATTTGAAAAGAAGGTACATGATCTTAAGCTGAGCAGAATGATTTCACTCCAGACTGCTCCGCAAATAAGAATGATACAAAATAATAATCAGGTACTGGTTGAAAAGGTTCAAAGCTCAATACTCAATACAATACCACTCTGGAAAAACCAGATAGTTATTGCTTTAAGCCTATATAGACAAAAGAAGGCTCTGGCAGTACAAAAGGAAGTAACCGACACTACAAACGCACTGCTTATGAAAAATTCCGAAATGCTTAAGGAAAGCTCAATAAGCATCGCCAAGGAATCAGAAAGAGGCATAGTAGATATTGAAACCTTGAAGAAGGTAAATGCAGACCTTATACACACAATAGAAGAAACCATCAATATTCAGCAAGAGGGAAGAACAAAGAGACAGCAGGCAGAGGTAGAGCTTGCTACAATAGAAAAGGAATTAAAGGAAAAGCTTATTGCTGTAAAAAGATAATGTATATCAGTGGATTTTAACAAAATTAAAGGATTTATTTAGCAATTGTTGAATAATAAAATATATCTATATAATTTTTTATGCCGCTTATATAGATAAACAGCTTAAGCACATTTAGGTTGTTTATCTGGTATAGGTGTCTATATCATTGCCTTAGAGTGGGGCAAACCATATTATGTGAAAGGTTGGGGTAAAAATGAATCAAAGATGGAGTCTTGACGCACTGTATACCTCCTTTGAATCTGCGGAGTTTAAGGCAGACTATGAAAGGTACGAAAAGGAAATCGAAAGAATAAACAAATGGGCAGATGAAAATCTGAACAATCAGGAAAACGCAGTTAATAAGATAGAAGAATACATAACCCTTATGAACAATTTCAATCACCTTGCTACAAGGCTTATGAACTATGCCGAGCTTACAGTTACTGTAGATGCAAAAAATGAAAAGGCATTAAAGCTTTCTGATGTAATACAGGAAAAGCTTACAGGACTTACAAAGGCAGATGTAAGCTTCCAGAAATGGCTCAGCAAGCTTTCGGATATTAACACCAAGATAGAAAGCAGCAAGCTTTTGAAGGAGCATGAGTTTTTTATTAAAGAAAACCTTGAAGAGACAAAATACCTTTTAAGCGATGAAGAAGAAGTATTGGTCTCAAAGCTGCAAAATACAGGCTCAAATGCATGGGCTAAGCTTCAAGAAATGCTTACCTCTACATTGCTTGTTGATATAACAGTAAAGGGAGAGCAGAAAAAGCTTCCCCTTCCAGTAGTAAGAAACATGGCATATAACGCAGATGCAGAGCTGAGAAAAACTGCATATGAAGCAGAGCTTGAAGCATATAAGAAAATTGAAGAATCCTCAGCGGCAGCACTAAATGGTATTAAGGGAGAGGTTATCACCCTCACAAAAATGAGAGGCTACGCGTCACCCCTTGAAAGAACTGTTATAGAAGCAAGAATGGACATGGAAACCTTAAATGCGATGCTTTCTGCAATCAGAGAAAGCCTGCCTGCCTTTCATAAATATTATGCTAAGAAAGCTGAATTGCTTGGACATAAGAAAGGGTTGCCCTTCCATGATATGTTTGCTCCAATGGGCAGCGTAGATATGAGCTTTACATATGAAGAAGCCAGAGATTATATAGTAAAGAATTTCAGAAGCTTTAGTGACAAGCTTGCTGACTTCGCAGCTTATGCCTTTGATAACGGCTGGATAGATGCAGAGCCAAGAGAAGGCAAAAGAGGCGGAGCATTCTGTGCTAATCTGCATGTAATAAAGGAAAGTAGAATACTATCTAACTTTGACGGCAGCTTCAGCAATATGACTACACTGGCACATGAGCTTGGACATGGCTATCATGGCGCAAACCTAATGGATGAGACTTATCTAAATGCAGACTATCCAATGCCAATAGCAGAGACAGCTTCAATTTTCTGTGAAACAATAGTAAAAGAAGCGGCACTCAAGGAAGCTAATGAAGAAGAAGCTTTTGTAATACTTGAAAATGATATATCAGACTGCGGACAGGTAATAGTTGATATATACAGCAGATTTTTATTTGAAAGCGAGCTTTTCAGACGCAGGGAAGAAGAAGGCTCATTGTCAGTAAACGATCTAAAGGAAATAATGCTGAATGCACAAAAAGAAGCTTATGGAACTGGCTTGGATCATAGTAAGCTGCATCCAAATATGTGGACCTGCAAGCCCCATTACTACTATGCAACCCATAACTTCTACAACTTCCCCTATGCCTTTGGATTACTATTTGCAAAGGGTTTGTATGCAGAATACCTAAAGAGAGGCGAAGTTTTTATAGCGCAATATGATAAGCTTTTATCCGTAACAGGAAAGAAAAAGCTTGCAGACGTGGCAATGGAAATGGATATAGATATCCGTTCAATAGATTTCTGGAGAAGCTCTCTAAAGCTTGTTGAAAAAGATATAGAAAAGTTTATAAGCCTAAAATAATCAATCGACCGGCATTGCCGGTCGATTATTCTTTGGGCTTGTTTATCAATATAAACAATTTGTTAACAGCACCCAGTATTCTTCTTCTTTTTCTTTTTACTGCTTCCGTCACAATCACAGGAAGGCGCACCACCTGACAATATACCATTTATAATGGCAAAGGCACAGCCGACTCCTGCATCCACAGTAATCGCCAAAAAAGGGCAGTTTTTCGCACAGGCACCGCACTCCATGCAGCTATCTCTATCCAATATACCAGCTTTACCCGCTGAAAGCTCAAATACATTATGAGGACAGACAGTAGTACATATGCCGCAGCCTGTACATTTATCTGAATCCAGTTTTAAGGTTGTCATATTTTTTAGATATTGATGCTTATTGCTTTTCATTTCATACACCTCACACAAACAATAGTACTAAGCTCACAGCTATAAATAATAATGCGGCAATCATTGCAGCAAGCATAGGTGCAGCCGCAGCCTTTACTTCCTTGCGTACTCCCGAAAAGGATGTATAGGTAGTAGAGCCAGTAAAGTTAAGAGCTAAATAAGAGGAAATAACAGCTCCAATGATTGCGTGACCAAGCTTGTATAGTAAGCTGTAAGCTGCAAAGCCAAAGCCCTGAGGATACATAAGCATAAATCCTGACCAAAGCACACCAAGCAGCAGCCCCTTAACAGCAAAGGCACGTGAGGGAATCCAAGGCAGCAGTGCCGGCGTAACAACACAGCCAGCTATAACAACACCAATATAAAACAACAGATTATGAATACTTTGATTCAGTATATTCATAAAGCCTCTGAACTCACCGCCAGCAAGATTAAATAAAAACAGTGAAACAAACATAATCCCTAAAAGCTTCCAGGTATGAACCATCTCCAATGGCGTTAATACAAGCCTGTCAAAAATGTTAAAGCTTATTCTTCTCATTTCCTGTGTCGCTTTAAAGTTATTACAAATAAATTCTGGTATATCCTTAGCCTGTACTGGACCATATATTATCTTAAAGCCAGACTTTTTACTGACCTCATAAGCAGACACGCCCACAGCTCCAAGCTGGGGAAGTATAATTGTATTATGGGAAACAATACTTTTCAGCTTTGTGAGATATATCCGCTTCAACAGCTCAATAGTACCAAAAGTTCCCTTGCCTGCTGCACACCACACATTTACGCCATTTGTATCCAATACCATTATCCATGCATTTATTTTCTTAAGCTCTTTTCTAAGCATATCAAAGCTCAACTTATAGTTTGCTGTAACTAGCACTGGAGAATCCTTAGTTGGAGAGCCTACAGCATACAGTCCCGGAGTTACTCGGTACATATTTCTTTTGATATCCAGTCGTACCCTTACAGTCCCCCAGTGATCCGCCCTTGTCAGGACAGTTGATACAATGGGGATTTTTCCGGCGGGAGTATCCATATAGCCGGTTATATAATCTTTTTTCTCATTATTGCAGTTGTACACAACTGAAGCCGATGGGTCTCAGCAGTTGTGCTGTTTGTTTATTTCGGACATAATGACACCTCCTTATACTATTATGTATCCCTTGACGCACCACAGCAGCCACAATCCTCATCCTGATTAGCTTTCAGTATTGCACTGACTATCAGCTTAAAAGCTTCAATGACCTGAGTATGAAGCTCGGGTGCTATATGGCTGAATACCCTATTATAATACTGGTTACACATATCCTCGATTGATTCATACACCTGTTTGCCCTTTGCTGTAAGGGCTACGAATACATAACGCCTGTCATTAGGATTTGTGACCCTATTAACAAGCTCCAGATTTACCATATTATTAATATTGCGGCTGAGAGTGCTGGTATCTACATTAAGAATACCTGCAAGGTCAACAATTGACATTTCCCCCTTATTGCCTATCTCGAGAATAACATGGCACTGAGACACTGTAACACCACAACACTCGGTGTCATCCTTAAGCTTTCGCCCCACCTCTCGCTCTAGCCTTCTTAAATCCTTCCGAAATGACCTTATTAAACTTAGCTCCATAATTTCCTCCTTGGATTGATATCTACAATAATTGTATAATACAACAATTGCATATGTCAATTATAAAATAAATGTAGCCGGAATAAAAGCAATAGAATACAATAAATATAAAAGCTGGTGTAGAAAACAAAGTATTTTATGATTATGTAAAATGGAGTGATTATAATGAAGCTGATAGATTTGCATTGTGATACTATAGATTTGTGTATGGAAGATAAAGAGCATTTGGGTATAGGCAATAACCAGTTCTGTGTTGATATAGAAAAGCTCAAGCAAGCTGATTCCTTGGCACAGTTTTTTGCCCTTTATGTTAATATAAAAGAGCATGATGATCCAGATAGATACTGTCTCGAAATGCTGGATAAGTTTTATGAGGAACTAAACAAAAACAAAGAGGACATAGCCTTTGCTGGAAGTCTGAATATGCTGGAAAATAATTTGAAGCAGGGGCGGCTGTCAGCATTTCTTTCTATCGAGGAAGGAGGCGTGCTGAACGGAAAGCTTCATAACCTAAGGAATTTTTACAGACTTGGGGTAAGGATGATGACACTTATATGGAATCACCCCAATGAGCTGGGCTATCCCAACTACAAATTTGAATACAAGGACAAAGGACTTACTGATTTTGGGAAACAGGTGGTTTGGGAAATGAACAAGCTTGGCATGATAATAGATGTATCTCATGCATCAGATGCTGTATTTTATGATGCAGCAAGGCTTTCTGATAAGCCCTTTATCGCCTCTCATTCCAATGCTCGTGAAATAACATATCATGCAAGAAACCTGACTGATGATATGATAAAAACACTATCTGAAAAGGGTGGGGTAACAGGAATCAACTTTGAAGCTATGTTTCTAGGTCAGAGCAGTGAGGCGAAAATATCAGACATGATAAAGCATATAAAGCATATCTATAATATAGGCGGCATTGAGGTGCTGGCTATAGGTACTGACTTTGACGGAACTACAACCAAATCGGAGATTAAAAATATAGGCGAAATGGAAAAGCTGCACCATGCATTAGAGCGTAATGGCTTTTCACAGGATTATATTGAAAGAATATTTTATAAAAATGCCTTGAGGGTTATAAAGGATGTTTTAAAATAGAAAGCTGGGTGAGATACCCAGCTTTCTATTTTATAACACCATATCAGAAATATCCGAATAGAATTTTACATCCATACTTATACCTCTATTTTTAAAGGCTGTTACAAGAAGCTTTTCCTTTGCAATAATAAATATGCTTCCCCTGATTTTTATAACCTTATTGGAAAACTCAATTATTTTGTCAGTAAAATCATTATATAAAAACTTAGATTCACCAAAATCAAATATTATTCTTAAGGGCTTCACCAACAGGAAGCCTTGTATTCCGCCATAAAGAATATCAAAGCTTAAGGGGTCAATTTTGTCGCTGATATTTATATGAAAGATATTTTCCCTTAATTGTATAGTAAACGTAGACTCTTCATCAAAATAACTGCTGTCATAAATATCTGTATGTGCCAGAGCTATTATGGGGCTCATATCTTCTATATCTCCAAATGCTTTTCCATCGCTTTGTTCAATACTTTGATATATTCTGGTTATTGTTTCGGTATTGATTTTAGTATTTACCTCTAGTACCTGGTTTACTACCTCCAAAACCTTGTCAACCATAAAGGGCTTAATAATATAGTTCTTTGCGCCGTTTTGGATTGCTTCAAGTATTACCTTGTTGTTGTTGGTACTGCTGATAATTATAATATTTGCATTAGGATAGTCGCCTATTATCTTTTTAAGTGTATCCAGTCCGTTCATAAAGGGCATTGTAATGTCCATTGTTACCAAATCTGGCTTATGCTTGACATACTCAATGTAAGCTTGAGAGCCATTGGAAGCCTCTGCTACTATTGTGTGACCAGCCTCGGTCAGAATAGTCTTCAGATTTTTCCTCAATATAGGTGCATCATCAACAATTAATATACGTGCCATTTTATCCCCCTAAAATCAACAAATTAGTATAGTATTTTTTATATGTATTATATATATGCTCTTAAATATAAATGCTGTAAATAAAATGATGAGATTAGACATATAATATTGCTTATTTTGCTGCTAAGTAAATAAAAAACAATGTAATTTACATCATGCATACTATAAATGAGTTTTCTAACATATGAAGGGGCTTAATTGATGCAGTATAGCTAATAGTAAGCATTTCTATGATTATTATAGTTCTTAAATAATTATTATTCAAGAGATTTTTTAAGACAAATAAGAACGTAAGTACCATTGAAAATAGCTGATTATAAGCTATTAGGAGTAATTTGTAATATACGCTTAATACTGACATTTAGAGATACATTATACTATAATATATTCATAGGAATAAATAGTAAAAATCGTATATTTAGAGCTAAGACACTTTGCGTATACTTATAGGGGGGAGAGATTTTGAAAAATATCAAATCGGATTTTTTCTGGATACAAGAAATTATCAGAAGATTCATAGACCACAATATTAACTCAACAGGAGCTCAAATGGCATATTTTTTACTGCTTATGGTATTCCCATTCCTAATGTTTATCATTGCTGTATTGGGCTTTCTTTCCATACCTACAGACGATGCTATATATTTTATGTCAAGCATTGTTCCCAAAGAGGTAACGCAAATAATGGGCAAATATATTGAATATATACTTACGGAAAAACAAGGGGATCTGCTTTTGTTTTCTGCTGCTGCAAGCTTTTGGACTGCCTCCAATTCTCTTAGTGCTTTTACATATGCTCTGAATTCTGCATACGGAATAGCTGAAAGCAGGAGCTTTATAAAAAGAAAGCTTCTAGTAGTGCCCTTTACCTTTCTAGTGGTGGTATGTATTTCCGTTGCCCTCACCATACCCATTCTGGGCAAGGGGGTTTTAATTTGGATATCCAGATACATAAGCATATCAGCTATCTTAATAGAGTATCTAAGATATTTAAGATGGGTGGTTGCTATATTTACAATATTTAATGTGGTTTCGATACTATACTATATAGCCCCCAACATGAAGGTCAGATATGCTGATATAATACCCGGTGCGGCCTTTGCCACAGTGGGATGGGTAGCTATTTCCAGCATCATATCCGTATACTTTAATAATGTACGAGGATACTCAACCATATACGGCAGCATAGGAGCCATAATTATACTTATGATATGGCTTTTCTGGGGCTCCATGATAATAATACTAGGCGGAGAAATAAATGCCATGGTGCTGGAAGCAAGGATGTTTAGGAAATGATAAGGGTAAACTGCTTACTTTGTATATTTAGATTATTGAAAAATATTACATAAATAGGTATAATTTATTACAAATCTTACAATTATTGAAGACGGAGAATCTTTATCTGCAACGGGTGGTCGCTATTACCCTCAGTAATTTTTCTACACAAGGAGCGGTTCATATGAAAGAATTTGATTATGATAACATAATAGGAACAGACTTTAGAAAAAAGAGCATTGCAGAATTTGATCCACAAAAAGCTAAAGACAAAATGTTAAACTTATGTGATTTTGAGAATATTGATTTAAGTGAAGCGGATTTTACAGATGTAGAAATTGTAAATTGCAACTTAAAAGGCACAAACGCACAGATAGATCCCCAGAGAATAAAGCATAAAAACCTATGCGGTGCAATATTGGAAGGACTAGATTTAGCTCATAAAGATTTTACAGATGTAGTCATAATGAGTGCTAATCTTAAGAATACAAACGCTAAGATAGACCCTCAAAAGATACCAGATAAAGACTTAAACGATGCAAACTTAGAAAACCTTGATTTAAGTGAATCAGATTTTACAGATGTTATTATAAGAGGAACAAACTTAAAAAATACAAATGCAAAAATAGACCCACAAAAAGTAGCGAATAAGGATTTGACTAATACAAACTTAGAAAACATTGATTTAAGCAAAGCGGATTTTACAAATGTTATTATAAGAGGAACAAACTTAAAAAATACAAATGCAAAAATAGACCCACAAAAAGTAGCGAATAAGGATTTAACCAATGCAAATTTAGAAAACATTGATTTAAGAGAAGCGGATTTTACAGGTGTTATAATAAAAAATACTAACCTCAAAGGTACAAATGCAAATATACCTCAAAATCATGCGATATTGACTAATAATATTGCTGATATAACTTCCTATAAAAAAACTCCCTTAATCATAACAGAGGATGAAATGGAGAAGCTTATCTAACTGCATTTTTAAAGCTTGTAGTAAAATATTGAAGTAATTACCACAAAATGCTATAATATATCCATAGCTTTAACGGAGGATAAGAGGAATATGAGCAAGATGACACTAGAGGATGTAAAAATGGTAGGTGAAGGTCCGCAAATACGAAAGGCTATTGAGCAAAGGTTTGGCACTGTAGAAAAGTTTTACGAAGCTCATGGCGGCATTACCAATAAATATAATACACTGCTTAACTATCTCAGCAGAAAAGTAATAGTCTCTGGTTCCTTTAAGTACAAAATTACATTAATTTTTAATACTGATTATACCTCTCTTTATGAAGATCCCCAAAAACAAATAAAAAGACATGTGCAAAACATATATGACAATATATCAAAGTACGATCAGGAGGATGATCAGGAGACCTTTGATTATCTGCTTAGGCTGTGCAAGAAAGAGGATATGACAACAGAAGCGGCATTGCTTTACAGAGCAAAAGCCAGAAATTGCTTTAATACAAACAAATTAAACTTCTGTGTTGAGTTTTATGAGTTTGCATTAGGCTTATTGCAAATTTACGATATGAACAGAAAGGTTTTCTTTTTATGCGAGCTTGCCGATGATTTTGTAAGAGAAAATTTAATGGATAGGGCAGAACAGAAATATAAATACGCAGGAGATTTGGTACGTCTGCATAAGAAAAAGCTGGATAACAACACTCTATTCTTTTATTATTACTGGAAAGGCATTTACTATATGCATAAAGAAAAAAATGAGGATGCCAGAGATCTTTTTATACTTGCTAAAGACTGTGCAGATACCAACTCTAAAAAAGCCAGTGCTATTGCCAATATAGGTCTAACCTATAAGCATCAAAACCGATATACTAATGCACTAGAATATTATCAGGATGCTCTAAACTTTACTGATGATTCAAGAATATTAGTAAAAGCCTCAATCCATAATAATATAGCTGAGCTATACAAATAGAAAAACAATATGAAGTTGCACTAGCGAATGTTAATAAGGCTCTTGAAATATCAGAGAAAGAAAACGATTTGGGTAAGCATTTGATATATGTATCAACACAAGCCGAGATAGAAATGGAAATGGGCGATATGGAAGCCTATATGAAGTTTTTAAGTCTGTTGCTAAGTACAAAGGATAAACAGGTACATAGTAAACCAAATATTTTACTTGCAATAAATAATTTTATAAAGTCCATGGACTATATACCTTGCCTAGAGAAACTACATGATGTTATAATGGAGCTTATAGAGGCATCTACCAGCTACGGTTATACTAAAGGTCTGGCGGAATGTGCTGGCTATACTTCAATGAAAATCAAACGACTATCTAGGGGGTTATGCAATGAAAAAGCTAAGTAAACCCATATTTGTAATATTATTAGCTGGTATTTTGGTATTATCAGCCACGGTTAACTCATTTGCAACGGATATTTATGATCCGTACGGCAAAAATGCTGCACCTAAGTATGGAATAGTGAAGAATTAAATATGAGTTGAATTTATAAAGGGAGGTATTCTATGGTGATATAGAGATACCTCCCTTTTATACTGAATAATAACATGTTTCTATAAAGAACTTATGGGATCGTAAGTATGCATTTTGCAATAGACACTAACATTACCTGCGATTTATTGTTGTATAAATATATATCAAAATACGAACGGTATTATTATTTCAATTAATGGAAATATATGTAAATTAAATAATTTTTTATTACGCTAGAATAGATTTGCCATTTAAAATTTAAGCATACTGCATATTTTAATAAACTTTGTTTTTACACTTAGGGAGTATAATGCCTGTATAGAGGTTTTTGGCTTGACAATTTAAATAAAAGTAAATATATGCCAACAAAAATATGGCAAGACATCTGGCACGACCTTGCTATATATAGTAAGATATTACTGTAAGCGGTTGTTACTGGTAATAAACATGCAGGAGGTGAAATTATTTATAATCATTATTTTGCAAAAAGTGAAAGGCTGGATTTCTCCAGCCCCTTAGCATATACCATAAGGTACACCCGACCAAAGTTGTTCCTTAAAGTATATACATTAATTCTATCACTTTTTCAAAAATGCTACAATACAATCCCTTACAAACTAATATTTGTTGTATGGAGGGAAGTAATATGAGTATCATTAATAGCAGGATTTATGCAGATGTTGAGCTGCCTTTGGACTATGATGAAGATGAGCGTGAGAAGGATATAGCAGATAATTGTCATACAGTATAGATCGGAAAGGGTGGTAGGTTGAGTCAGCATTGCGACAGCTTGTTGAGTAGCTATTCAAAAAACAGCTTGGGTCTAAATCTACAAGGTATTATGAACAGCTCTAAGATTATTACTGTTAGTATTGGTGTATATTTTGGAGAGTATCATAAAAGGTACAGAAATCTAAAGGACTTACCTTATTTGTTTACCAAGG
>CALGKJ010000039.1 GCA_937930535.1 uncultured Clostridia bacterium | reverse complement strand
GCAGGTGGTTTTTTATGGCTTCAAAAAATACCCTATCCCTCATCAAGAGTGATTTGGACAGCTATGTTGGGGAAAGAGTCGTACTCAGAGCAAATAAGGGTCGAAAAAAGATAAGCATCAAAGAAGGAATAATCGAAAAGACTTATCCAAGTATTTTCGTAGTTAGAATAGATGCTGATATAACCCAAGACACAGGCAGAACAGTTTCTTTTAGCTATTCAGATATTCTAACAAAATCTATCGAACTTTTTATTTGTAAAAATAATACAAAAATAGGCTGTATGTAGTAACAATAAAGTAATTGAACCCTGCAGGGTTCATTATTTTTTTTGCAAAAAACAAAAAAATTTTTATTCGTACTAAGCTAAATTTTATGCATACAATGCATAACCCTTAGTATATCTATTATAGATAGCTGCATAAAGTTATCAAGACAGGGGGAGGGATGCTTTGCTTTTTTGAAGCTCTAAAACCTCGCTTAGCTTTGATACAAGCAAGTATGGAAAAACGTTCCTATAAGTTATTAACAATGATGTATAGTATAAAAAAAATATATTGCCAGATAATAATGAAAGTGGTAAAATCAGGGCTTTGAATTATTATACATAAACCAGCAGAATGTCGCAGGCTCAAGGGAAAACAAAGCGTTTTTGGTACTTGTACTTAAAATACTAAACGTATATACTAAAATTGTTCATACAGCGCAATAGCTTTTACTTTAACGGTAATTATTTACAACGATATTGGTCAAAGCTCAAACAATGCGTTGTTGCGTTATAAAAGAAATAACATGGAAAGGAGCATGGACATATGTGTGCTGTTAATAGAGGCCCTTTTTTGAATGTAAAATCAGAAATAGGAACACTCAAGGCAGTCCTGCTGCATAAGCCCGGGAAGGAATTGGAAAAGCTGACACCAGAATATCTAAGCGAATTGCTCTTTGATGATATTCCGTGGCTTAAAAAAATGAGGGAAGAGCATGATGAATTTGCAAATGCCCTTCGTCAGAGAGGAACACAGGTTTACTATGTAGAGAACCTTCTGGCAGAAGTACTGGAGAATGTTGAAATAAAGAAAAACTTTATTAATGACCTGCTGGATACCCGCCGTGACAACAGTCAAGGACTTAATGAGGTGCTGTTTAACTATATCTCTGAAAAAAGTGCTATGGAAGTGGCTCAAATAGCAATATCCGGTCTAGGCAAAACGGAAATTCCGCCAGTTAAAAGAGAATACAGCCTATCGGATTATGTAAACAAAGATTATCCTCTTTGCATAAATCCAATACCTAATATGTACTTTATGAGAGATCCGGCTGCCGTAATAGGTAACGGTATTAGCATAAATTCCATGCATACTGATGCTAGAAGAAGAGAACCAATGATTCTGAAATATATATATGACTACAATCCTATGTTTGCCAAGGAACACTCTCCCCTTTGGTTTGATTATACAATACCATACAGTATAGAAGGCGGAGACATACTTGTTTTAAGCAAGGAAGTAATAGCAATTGGATGCAGCCAGAGAACGACCTCAAATGCAATAGAGGTTATTGCTAAAAATCTGTTTGCTGAAAACGAGGACATAAAAGAGGTGCTGGCAGTACAGATACCGCCTGTAAGAGCATTTATGCATCTTGATACAGTATTTACTATGGTAGATAGAGATAAGTTTACTATTTATCCAGGAATACAGGATAAAGTAAGAGTATACAGCTTAACTAGAAGCGGAAATAATAATGTAAAGGTCAAGGTAGAGGATGATCTGCTTGAAACCTTAAAAAGAAGCTTGAAAATATCAGCTATAAACCTTATCCAAAGCGGCGGCGGAGATGCCATAACCGCAGCAAGAGAGCAGTGGAATGACAGCACAAATACTCTTGCAATAGCTCCAGGCGTAGTTGTGACATACAGCAGAAATGAAATGTCAAACGAGGTTCTAAGAAAGAACGGAGTAGAGGTAGTTGAGATAGATGGATCAGAGCTGGTAAGAGGAAGAGGCGGCCCAAGATGTATGAGTATGCCTCTGGTAAGAGAAGAAATATAAGAATTTTAACCTGTATTTAAAGTTGGTCTACCCAACTTTACATCAGCAATTAATGAAAAGAAAGCAAGTCTCAGGAAGTGACCCTAGACAGACGCAGCTTTATTTTCATATTAAACAGCAGTAAACAAAAAGAAAAGCTCGGCAGAGTCGAGATTCAAAGATAATTTAATATTTAAAGGAGTGTATTAAAATGGCAGTTAATTTAAAGGGAAGAAGCTTTTTAACACTAATGGACTTTACACCAACAGAAATCAGATATATGTTGGATTTATCACATGACCTTAAATCAAAGAAAAGAGCTGGCATATCCAACTACGTACTTAAAGGAAAAAACATCGTTCTGCTTTTTGAAAAAACATCAACAAGAACAAGATGTGCTTTTGAAGTAGCAGCACTTGAAGAAGGTGCTCACGTTACATACCTTGATCAAGCAAGCTCACAAATGGGCAAAAAGGAATCCTTGGAAGATACAGCTAAGGTTCTTGGAAGATACTATGATGGTATCGAATACAGAGGTTATAAGCAGTCAGTTGTAGAAGAACTGGCAAAATTCTCAGGAGTACCAGTTTGGAACGGTCTTACAGATATTGACCACCCAACTCAAATACTTGCTGACATGCTAACTATAGAAGAGCACGTTGCAAAGCCGCTTAACAAGGTTAAGGTTGTTTTTGCAGGAGATACAAGAAACAACATGTCCTATGCATGGATGTACGGCTGCGCAAAAATGGGAATGCACTTTGTTGCATTCGGACCAAAAGAGCTTGCTCCAAGCCAGGAAGTCCTTGACAAAGTAAGAGAAGTTGCAAAAGAAACCGGTGCAATAATAGAAGTAGCACACGATGCAGAAGCAGTTAAAGGCGCTGATGTTATATACACAGACGTTTGGGCTTCAATGGGCGAAGAAGATCAAATCCCAGAAAGAGTAAGACTTCTGACTCCATATAAGGTTACTATGGAATTACTTCAAAAAACAGGTAATCCTGATGTAATATTCATGCACTGCTTACCAGCATTCCATGACTTTGAAACAAAGCTTGCTAAGGAAATGAAGGAGCAAGGACATGATATCAGAGAGGTTACTGATGAAGTATTCAGAAGCAGACACTCTGTAGTATTTGATGAAGCAGAAAACAGAATGCATACTATAAAGGCAGTATTGGTAGCAACACTGTAAAAACTATTATCGGAGATTAGCCGGCTAAGTTTTTACAGACTATATCTAAGGAGGAATAATAAAATGTCAGCAACAAAAGTCGTTGTAGCGTTGGGCGGAAACGCGCTCCAGGAATCAGGAAAGCCTGCTACTGCCGAGGCGCAATTAGAGGTTGTAAATAAAACTGTTGAATATCTTGCTGAGCTGAGCGTTAAAGGCTATGAGCTTGCAATAGCTCATGGAAACGGACCGCAGGTTGGAAGAATAGTATTAGCTTCAGAAGCAGCAGCCAATGTAACACCTGTTATGCCTTTTGATGTCTGCGGAGCTATGAGTCAGGGCTATATAGGTTATCATATACAGCAAGGCTTAAGATTTGCTTTGCAGCAAAGAGGAAAAAATACACCAGTTGTATCACTTGTTACACAAGTTGTAGTAGATAAAAACGACCCAGCATTCCAAAGTCCTACCAAGCCTATTGGTGCATTCTATAGTGAAGAAGAAGCAAGAAAACTGGAAGCTGAAAAAGGCTATATAATGAAGGAAGATGCTGGAAGAGGCTGGAGAAGAGTAGTTGCTTCCCCAATGCCGAAAAAAATAGTAGAGCTTTCAGCAGTTAAGGAGCTTTTCAAGTCAACAATAGTAATTACTGTTGGCGGAGGCGGAATCCCTGTAATAGAAAAAGAAGATGGTTCATTAGAGGGAGTTGCTGCGGTAATAGACAAGGATCTTGCGGCAGAAAGACTGGCTGAGGATTTAGGCGCAGATGTACTGATGATACTTACAGAAGTTGAAAAGGTATCAATCAACTACAAAAAGCCAGAGCAGCAGGATTTAGCCGGCATGACGGTTGCAGAAGCTGAAAGATATATAGCAGAAGGACACTTTGCACCAGGAAGCATGCTTCCAAAGGTTCAGGCTGCTGTAGCATTTGCTAAGGCAAACCCAGGCAAAAAAGCTATAATAACATCCCTTTACAATGCAGTAGAAGCATTGGAAGGTAAAGCAGGCACAGTAATAACACTGTAAGCAGTGCTATAAAAGTATATAAGCTGATAACTAATTATTGATATTGTATAATTGGTTATCAGCTTTTTTATTGTCTGGTTATTGCTTCCCTTAAGGTTTTTAGCTTAGTATGATGTTGGACCTACATACTGTCATAATTTATTAAACAAGCATCGTTGTAAAAAGATTTAGCACTTTATATATGGTGAAGCCTGGCTGTAGAAAGCGAGTTAAGCTTATCTAGCGGAAAGTAATAATCGTTGTATTGCCTCAATACAACGCCAGTTGCTGCGCTGCCGGGTATTACCTCTTGGCAAAGCACTTCTGAGCGTATTAAGCTTTCCGGCTCATTTATTCCAAATAGTAACCGCATACCTGTGGAACTGCTGAATCTAGGATTTATTTCAAAAATTATTGGCATTCCATCTTTGAGGCGCAATTGAATATTTATAGCCCCATACGCTCTCAGTGTACTTGCAACGACCGCACAATAATCTGCAATATGTTGATAACCATCAGAAACTGCAGTAATAGAAACTCCTTCCTGCAAATACCGCCTTAAAGCGATTTTGGAAATAACCTTTCCCTTTTGATTAATACAAATCCCCACAGTAAACTCTTGCTCCTCATCTGTGAGGTATTCCTGAATAATTAAGCTTTTCTTACCCTTTACATTTCCATGCAGCTGCTGCTTATCCTTAACCAGAACGACACCTTCTGAGCCACGTCCCATACGAGGCTTAACTATCAAGGGAAAACCTGCGCTTTTAACAAATGAGGAGAGCATACCAGTATCTTCAGGATACCTGATACTTGCAGGTATTTGAAAACCCAAGCGTGACAAATGGCACATGGTCAGCCACTTATCGGTGCAAATCTCTATAACTGCAGGGGAATTTACAAACACCTTTGCTCCTGTAGACCTTTCAAGAGATTCTCTATTTTTTGCATAAAATGAAAGCTCCGCTGTAGAGCCGATAAATATCGCTTCAATCTGATGATCTTTACAAAGGTTTTCAATAAACATATAATAGCTTTCTTCAGCTGCTGCCAAGGGAGCGATAAAGCCTTTGTCGGCAAAAAATAAACCTAGGGAATATGGGTTAATGTCAATTGCTGTTATTTCAATAGGTAGCACTGATGCTTTAAGTGCCCTGATAATGCCCAGACCGTATACGGAACCAGCACCTGTAACCAATACACTCAGAGGATCATTGATTTCATGCATACTTTTGTAAGCTGCTGACAATATAATCAACCTCCTGTTCTGTTAATCCCGGGTGAACAGGTATTGAAACTACCCTTTTAGAAGCTATGCGGGCATTTGAGAAAGATCCGAGGATTGCTCCCTGCTGATACAGGGGTTGGTCAGGGATAGCTGTGGGATAATGGATGCCATATCCAATACCCTGTGTTTCCATAAACTCTATGAAACTGCTCCGGTTATTAATCCCAAGGGTATATTGGTGATATACATGCTGAAAGCCCGGTAAGCATACGGGCTTAATAAAAGCGGGGTTGGTTATCTCCCTCGAATATCGGGCCGCAATAGTTTTGCGTCTTTCATTAAAGCCAGTCAGCTTGCGCAGCTGTTCTATGCCTATTGCCGCATGTATATTGGTCATCCTGTAATTATACCCAAGCACATCATGCTGGTATTTAGCTGTCTGTCCATGATTTATCAACGTCCTAGCATTACCTGCCAGCTCTTTGTCCCAAGTCGTAAGCATGCCGCCTTCTCCGCAGG
Organism: uncultured Clostridia bacterium; assembly: GCA_937930535.1. GTDB lineage: Bacteria > Bacillota > Clostridia > Lutisporales > Lutisporaceae > CALGKJ01. The sequence goes on along the minus strand of CALGKJ010000039.1, from coordinate 60,860 downwards.
TCATATTTTTTGTAGGATAAAAGCTAAAAAACCCAAAGTGCCCAAAAGTTCCAACCTTCTTGCCATTAATTGATGCACCGTGAGCTTGTGCACAATCCTCTATCACTGCCAGATTGTATTTATCGGCTATTGCCATTAGCTCTGCCATACGAGCGGGATACCCATAAAGATGGACTACTATGATTGCTTTTGAATCAGGATGGTTTTTGATGGTATTCAGAAGCTCTTGAGGCGAAATGTTGTAATCCTGCAGATCAATGTCACAAAAGACAGGAACAGCTTGCACATAAAGAATGGCATTTGTAGTTGCAATAAATGAGAAAGGTGTGGTTATCACTTTGTCCCCCGGTTTAATATCCAAAGACAGCAGTGCCGCATGAAGGGCCGAGGTTCCTGAAGAGGCGGCGACACAATGCTTACTATCCTGAAATGCAGCAAAGTCCTGTTCAAACCTTTCTACATATTCTCCCTGGGCTAATTTTCCACTGGAAAGAACTTCATTGACCAGTATTTTTTCCTCTATACCAATCATGGGTTTAGCTAAAGCAATCATCATTACACTCCTCATAAATTTTTTTGCACAGCTCTAGATTCAACCGGTGACCGGATCGGAAGCCTATCACATGTCCCAGTACCTTTTTCCCAAGCAAGCCAAGGTCACCGAGAAGATCCAGCACTTTATGCCGGGCAGGTTCATTGGACCATTTCCACTCCATTTTCTCAGCCCCAGATTTGACCACCAATACATTTAAGCTGACTTTTCCGGTCAGGTTTACAACCTCTTCAAGCTCCGACTCAATTATATAAGAACGGGCATCCGCCAACTCTTTGGCAAAGGTTTCGGGAGTTATGTCCATTTCAGCGACTTGATATAATTGTGGCAGCTTGGGATAGTCAAGCACATAGGTTAGTTTAAACCCATCGTAAGGAAGAGCTATCAGCAGCTTTTCATATTCCATATCCTCTGAACTTTCACGATTATATACAATAATTGGCTTATGTATTTTCATACTTCCTTTCTTAGAGGATTGTTCCACTATCCCAGCTTCCGTGAGCACCCGTGTGAACTCTTTACTGCTGTAATCGGTTGTCACGGGCAGGCTGGCTTGTTCCAACTCAATAAATACGTTGTCCAAACCTAATCCTGATATGGCTGCCAAAGCATGCTCCGTGTGTTCAATGCGAACATCTCCGTCAGCAAGAGAAGTCCATCTGTATTCAATATTTGCTTTTTCAACTGAGCATTTTACTTTAGGGCAGCCGGTCAGGTCATTACGGACAAATACTATTCCTGTATCGGTTGGTGCCGGACAAAAAGTAACCTTTGCATCTGTTTCACCGGCTATACTGGTGCCTATTACGGAAACCTTATGATTGATTGTTGTCTGATTACACATTTCAATTCCTTTCATATAGCTGCATGAATTTCAAAATCTGATTGGCACGTTCCTTATACGTATGCTTTAAGTAGACCTCCCGCTGCCCGTTTTGCGCTATTGCCTGACGCTCAGCCTCATGTTTCAAAAAATAATCAACAAGTCTGACTGTATGTTCGGGGGAAGATGAACATGTCAGATGAAAATTGTTTGTAAACAAATTATTGACCGACTGCGTAGGTACTGTCAGCAAAAACCCGCCTGAACCCAGTACTTCAAAAGTCCGAGAAGTCAGCATTGTCTGGTCGTTTTGCAAACCTATTATTATTTTGGCTGAATTATAAACCTTGTTTGTTTCCTCATAGGGAAGCTCCCCTTTGAGCATATGCTTCGGAAGCTTAAAACCCATCAGCTTCTCGTTGAAACGATCCCATCGCTTACCCCAGATCGCAAGGTTAAAGCCCCTTTCGACCAAAGGCTTTAAAAGTATCTGAACGCTATCCTTTCGATGGGATTTCCAAGCTTTGCCGCCGTTTCCCACTAAAGCCACATCATAATCATATTTACTGCATGGGGGTTCATGCTTATTAAATTGAGGATTGCAGCCAAAATCCAGTTGTCCGGCAGGAAGCCCTAACTCTCTGTATTTATTTACACTATCAGTATGTATGGTCATAACTGCATCAGGTTTATAGATTTCAATACACTTGAAAGAGCACTCGACCATCCATCTTGGATCTTCAGTTGCCCAATAGATATGTTTCACCTTATATTTAGCAGTTCTTTTGACCAGCTCATCTACATGCTCACGTTTATGCCCTCGGTAAGCCCATCCCGTTGTTATCATAAGGTCAGGTCTAAAGTGGTCAACTGCCTCTTTTATAGAATTTCTACTTAAATCCCTCAGGACAAAAACAGGGCAATTCAGTTCCCTAAAGCCTTGGGGCAGCCCAAGAGTATATTTCGAACTATGTGAAAAAAACAGTACCCTGATCATACTACACCTCTTTCAACAAAAGCTTGCGTGTGCCTTCTGCCCCACAGTTAAATAACATATCAACTATAGACAGATTGGGGATAAAGCTACCCCAAAGCTGCGGATATGTTATAGGCTGATAGTCCAGATATTCCAACTTAATGCCTTGTTTTTCAAAAATCTCGGGTTGATTATATGCCCTCCCTCCAATGCCGGACAGGTAACAGTCAGCAGAAAAGTGGCGGCAGATTGCAGATATCAGTTCATTTTTTCTAAGATCAGCAAATTGAGGTAAAGCTGATAAAAAAACAAGCTTTGTTTTAAGTCCCAGCAGGTCATGTATAAGCGTGATAAAAGCTATGTTGGTATCTATAAGATATCCGGTATCTTGCAATACCTGCTCCAGCATCGGGAAAATTTCTTCGAAATAAGGTGCCTTTGCGTAGTTTACTTTAAGTGCCATAAGATGATTCCTTTTCCACCCCGGTATAACAATAACTTCATCAAATCGCTGCAAGCCCATGCCTTTACGTTTGACCGGCACAGTGAGCATCTGAGTGCCTTGGGAAGTTTTGATAAGATTCCTATTATCCAATGAACTGCCTCTTTGAAACTGGGCAGTATCTAAAATAAAAAAAATATCACACTGTGCCATCTTAACAAAGTATCCCGGCCAGGGAATATAATTCGGTTGATGCCCTGCTAATTTCATTTCCCTACCCCACTAAACTGTTTACTATAACTAACCAACTCTAAAACTCAAAATACTTTTCGTTAAGAGTTGTAATGCTAAAGCATTTTGGTTATTCATAAGAAACAACTGGATAGATTAAGACGATATTACAACTACGTTGCACTATCGTGATTTTAACGAGTTCAGAAGGGGATTTATACCCCCACTGAAACTTATTTTCTTTAGTATATTCACCCCCACTTATAGAAGTGGCGGACTTTCCTTCTGACCATTCGTTAAAATTTGAAGTTGTTTCTAACATCATACAAATAGCACTCCCGCAATACCCCATGCCCTCCAAAGCCTTCTTTGAAACGGAATAGCCCAGCATTGACGCTGCTTCCTTTTCCCTCAGTGGAAATGCCCCAATCCAAATAAGAAAAACTGTTTTGACCTCCCCACTCCATCATATAACCAAAAATCAGGTTTAGCGGCCGCATGTGCTGGTATCGGTCGTCGTGGGCAATATAAAAACAGTTTATTACTCTTTCGTTCAGTAAAAAAACCAGAACACCCGCAGTAAGGATTGCCCCTTTAAAAGCAGCAAAGAGCTTGATCCTATCAGGGTAAAGTTCTTTCAAGTATTTGATTTCCTCAAATGTATGTGTAGGCTTTGCATTATGGCTAAGTTCAAGCTTATTCTCTAATACAGCCCAATAATCATTTATATCTGCATCCTCAATAACCGTAAGTCCGCTTTTCAATGCCTTTTGATAGTTTCGAAAAGCAGTGGAATTCATCACCTGCTTTAAATAATCTTCCTCGCCTTTCTTAAGCTCAAGGGCTGTAGCCAGCTCTGTATACTCAATTGCAAACCCCGAGAACCTTAATGCAAAGTCAAGTTGGTCCGAAAGCCCACTATGGTAAACCTTCGGAACAGGTTTTAGCCGGATATAGTCAAAACCGGTCATGACACAATATTCAACAAGGGCATTTACTAACTCCAAGCATTTTTTAGTGCTTAGACTGGACTTGATAATCAGCCCTCCATGGGAAGCACCGGGGTGAGAATATAGGATGCGTTTATCCTTTTGTTGTACTGCGGCAGCAGGAAGAACGGCAATGATTCTATTATCCTCCATAAATATCAGGGAATGATCTGAAAACTTGTCTGAAGGATGATAACCCAGGAATTTTCTCTCCTGCATAAAAGTGCCGTTAACGGAGGAACCGACAAATCCCTCCCATTCATTCTCAAGTTCTTTTGAATAGTTCTTTACAACCAACATAATTTCACCACACTTACCTGATTAAAAGGTTACCGTCTTTATCAGCGGATGATGATTTTTTCTCCGCCTTTTGCGAGAGAATCGGAAATGCAATCAGTTATTTTTGCCACAAAATCAATATTTTTTCTGCCGCTAAGGGGTTCCTTGTTTTCTCTAATGCATTCGATAAAATGAAGACACTCCTGTGTCAGAGGTTCCAAATTCTCTTCAACTGCCAAGAAATGCTCCCCCTCCACCTTATCGAAGAGTTGGATTTTTCTGTCGGTGGTCTGCACATCATCGAATACTAATTTTGTTTTGGATGAGACCAGTGTAATTTTCCTGGTTTTTTCGGTATGAATTAAGCTTGCAAATATAGAAGCTATTTTACCATCCGGGAAACCTATCAATATATTAATAACATTGTTATAAGGATTTTGAATATAACTTTTCCCATGGGCAATTACCCAGATAGGGTCGACTCCTATCAAGTGGCGGGAAAGATAAATATCATGAACTGCCAGATCATGAAGAACATCTACGTTAGGAGCCTGAGAGGTCGAACTGGTTCTGGACATGTTCAAGTAATATAGCTGATCATTAATATCTTTTTCTTTTAGGAGCCCCTTTATCGTTTTGACAGCAGGATGGTAAATCAATGTGTAGCCGGCCATCAATATGGTATTTTTAGCAGCAGCCAATTCAATCAGATCATTACTGTCTTTCCTGTTAATTGTCACAGGCTTTTCTACGAGAACAGCTTTGCCTTTGTTTATTGCTTCCTTCGCCAGTATGTAATGGCTTTCAGGTGTTGTAGCTATAATAACCCCCTGTACCTCACTGTCATTCAATGTATCTGCTTTGTTTTCAGTGAACCTCGTCTGAGGGTAAACAGGAGCGGTCTGATTTAGCTTTTGATGGTCAAGGTCGCAGACCCACTTCAATTCACAGCCCTCTATTGCAGTTACGGTTTTCAGATAATTCTTTCCCCATTTTCCACAGCCTATCAAAGCAAGCTTGATCATTGCAATTACCTCTCAATTAGATACTAGATTATATGTGGTCGCACCATATATTAGTATATTCACCACTCATAACAAAGATTACTTAAATTGAGTGGAAAATAATCTTCAAGAAACTCAGGATGCTGAACGAGTTGCATGCTTGTTGGCTGATTGAAGATAGGAGGGACAAAATGGGCGATTCCTTGTCCCACAATGTTATTGAGGTAGCGAGCGGTGGTCCCAGCGTCACTTTAAAAATCTGGAAACTAAATTTAAACGCTAACGAAAATTACACGTTAGCTGCCTAATGGCAGCGTCTTGCCTTTAGTTACCTCACTTTAGGATAAGGCGTGCAGTAGCGTGTGCTCGGAGAAGCTTTGGTTGAAGCACTTTCGGACAGGGGTTCGATCAAATTTCATATTTGCAAAAGGGTCGCTGTGCAACGTGAGTTGCAATGGAAAATCTGGCTTAATCGGTGAAACCGTAATGTATAAACATTACAACGGCAATACCGAGGAGTGCTGTGTATCGACTCATAGTCAGCACCATTGGAGACAATGGATTACGGCGTCCCCTCACCTCCACCAAATAAGTATAATACGTTGATACGTTTTAAAGCCTTTGATTTCAAAGGCTTTTAGTATTTTTTGTGTTAAAATATATGTAGTTATTTGTTGGATTATGTCGGTATTTGTGGTAGGATTAGGGTAAAATGCACCGGGGGTGTGCATTTGGGTGCATTTTGGACAAGGGGTGTGCACTTTTTAGCAGTAATGAATTTAAGACGGATTTTTGATATGTTTGTCCAGACTGGACATGTGGAATTAGAACGACCAATGAGCATTGCCTCATTTTTATGCCCCAAAAACAGAAAGAGAAGGAAAAAAGATGCAAAGGTATTTTATGAATGATTCAGAACTTCAGGAGCTAGAGCAGTTGATTGTAGATTCTCATTTTAAACGCGGAAAAGGTAATCCTAATGGTGCTGATTTCTCTGAAAGAGTTGCCGTTCTTTACTCACTTGCTTATTCAATCAAAATCATGCACAAGGCATTCTGTACTGATTTGGAGCAGTGCAAGCAAGTTGATTATAGCGATTATACGGTCTTTCCGCTTGAAGGAGTTTGGACATACTCTTTGCGGTATCAGATTAAGGAGGGTTAAATGTATGGGTGCAATAGACTTGAAAAAAGTATACAAAGATGTGTTCTCTTCAAAAGAGAATATCATTTCTGTTATTGATGTTCCTAAATTCAACTATTTATCCGTGGATGGTGAGGGTCATCCAAGTGACACCATGTTCAAGGAAGCGGTGGAAGCCTTATACAATGTGGCATATACCGTCAAGATGATACCTAAAATCAAAGATGCTCCTATTCTGAAAGACTTTTATGACTTTGTCGTTCCTCCGCTTCAATGTCAATCATGGCTCACTGATACTGACAAGAACTTCGCATGGAAGCTATTTATCCTACAGCCTGAGTTTGTTGATGAGGGTTTAATCCAGACTGCGATAAGTATTGTGGAAAAGAAAGGGAAGGATTTACCACTGCTCCAAAGTCTGAAGTTTACAACGCTTCATGAAGGAAAATGTGTCCAGTGTCTACACATTGGTCCGTTTAACAGTGTCAAAAGTACATATGTAAAAATCGAGGATTTTATGGAGGCGCAAGGGCTTAGCCAAAATGGATTGTGGAATGCAATCTATTTATCAGATCAAAGAAAAACTCTGCCTGAAAAATTAAGAACAATCATCAGATGTCCTGTAAATTGAAATGCTTAAGAGCAAGGCACTCTACGTTCCAATTTTAAGTATGTAAATGTCAATAGAAAGAAAAACATACAAAAATTAAAATCTCAAAATGTACAATTAATATAATTAGTTACTGTTGTTTTTCTTGCTTTCTAAAAGATCCATCTTTCGTTTAGTCGATAAGATAAGATGGATCTTTTTCATCAATTATTAATAGCTTGTACTTTGTAAAATGCTTGAGCTTAGCTTCCAACCCCATATGAGCCAAAGAATAAAACATTTTCTTCATTTTCTATAAACCTTAAACTCTGTAAATCCAATAACTGCGTTTTATTCATTGAAGGCTGAAAATCAAAATCTAATAAAGTTTTCTCAAATGGAAATGCAGATACTAGTATTTGTGTTTTTGAAGCACGTTCATTCATAAAATCTAGCTTTTTTTCAGTTAATTCTAGTAATGCATCAGTAAAAGGTATTTCTTTTACAAATCAACTTGTACTTGAAGTCATGGGTTTGTATCAAATCTTATTGTTGCTTTTTTTACCTCAGCCTTTTTATGAGCATTTACAAAACTATTGACTGTTTGGTAACCTCCAGTGTAACCTTTCTTCTGAATAAACTTAAATATCGCCATTGAGTTAGCCCCAAAGGTATCAACTTTATCTATTACTATTTCTTTATAGCCATCAAGTTTACTTTTGACCTCCCTTGGTTTCCTAGAAGAACTTCCCAATTCGTTAATATATCTATCCACCGTCCTTCTATCACAATTAGATCTTCTAGCCTTTTAGGTACCAGTGACAATGTGAACCTTCAGGAGATAAAAAAATGATAAGGAGATGAACACATAGGTGGCATTATCTTCATCTGCTAACGTATTATGGAGAATAGATAAATACCGCAGTACAGATAATGCACTGCGGTTTCCAAATCAAAAGCATTTTCGGATTATGCTATCCTATATCAATTTCGCCTTCTCCAGCAGTCTCTTTATTACAGCCGCTGTTTCGGCTTTGGTTATATTGCCTTTTGGGGAGAGCATATTATTGCTACCTGCAAAAACTCCGTACTTTGTACATAGTGCTGCTCCATTTACTGCTGTCTTGCTCACTTTTGAAGCATCTTTGTATACAGATAAAATCTCTTTCGCCTCCGCGTTCGTAATATTTACGTCCATTCCAGCTATCTTCATTGCTCTTGCAAGAATGATCATTGCATTTTCCCTAGTGATAGTATTGTCAGGCCTGTAGGTATTATCCCCATAACCTCTTATCAGTCCATATTCTGTCGCAATCGTTATTGCTGCCATATATTTATGCCCAGGCTTTACATCCGTAAACTTGTCAGTAGTTGCTCCGGATCTCAGCAAGCCCAAGCCTCTTACTATGGCATCAGCTAGTTCTCCACGGGTAATGTTTGCATTTGGATCGAATTTATCGTTATCGATTCCATCCATAATAAGCCTTGAAACCATAGTATTCACATCATTCTTCGCCCAGTGTTTTTCTACATCCGTGAAGGTTTTTGGACCTGATATAATTAAATATGTACTGTTTGTCAGACTGCTTATTTTTGCATAGTATTTGCCGTCAATTACAATTATTGTTGTAGGTACATGTGAGAAGGTTCCGTCGTTGTTTAGCACTACGCCTGTTATTATTTTGCTTGGGTCGATACCATCTGGTATTGCCACCGTTCTCTCCACATAGCCGTTAAATTTGGATACTTCTACTGTTTTACTGCCGCTTGTGCAGATTATGTTAAACTCTAAAGGTTTTACTACAATCTGATAACTGTTCTTGTTAGCTGTGTTTTCAACAATCTTTATCGTATCTTGAGATGGTGAGGAAATCTGTACATTTACTTTAATATCCTTCAGATCTATCTGCTTACCTATACTATCAGATACTTTGTCGATATTGATCTGGGATGCAGGCAGTGTGTAGGTTACATTATCCGTTTTGATTTCAAGGATTGAATTCTTTGCCTCCATATCTTTAACTGACTGACCGCTTAGCTGAGCAATCTTTATATCAGAATCGCTTTTAACAGGTATAACTACTTTTGCATTATTACCCTCTGTTTTCAACCTTTCTTCTATTTTCTTATCATTTATGATTACTGTGGTAACAGTCTTGTCATCTACTTTTTTTGTTTCTGCCGTTGCAGCCTCCTGCTCAACTCCATTTATGATAACTATAACTGGGTCAGGAGTAGGTACAGGAGTAGGTATAGGAGTAGGTACAGGAGTAGGTACAGGGGTCGGTGCTGGAGGCCTCTTATCGTTTAAAGTCTTTGAGCCTGTTGTCTGTGTATTTAATACTGCATTACCTGCTAAATCATATACCGAAGTAGCAGTTGCAGGTTTTATTTCTATTGTCTCCAGTCCATTTGGAGTACCTGTTACTGTGAGGAATATCCTTACAGTGCTCTCTCCGCCTGTTAAAGCTGATGCCGAGCCCTCAGTTATGCTGTCATTCTTCTTGATCGAGCTGATTACTGCATTGGTAGCAGTCCCGCCATTCTGCGTAAACGTCAATGCCAGCTTGGCTGCTGTCAGCGCTGTTGTACCATCTGCAGCACCATATACTCCCTCGCTGAACACTACATCTATATAGGCATTACTTGCTGCAAGTGTACATGAACCTGATGTAATTGTAGGACTAGTTGTATCCCATGCTGCAATTGCTACACCTGTTGTATCTGTATCCATTGGATTTCCAAAAGTATCCTCTACTGTTCCGTTAGCGCCTGCAGTATATATTACCGTTACACCTTCTTTAGCCGATATACCCATGTTTGCTACTGTCAAAACAACATGGCTTGCATCTGCACCCTGTGCTATTGAAGTAACTGAATATGTTATGATCGGTGTTCCGGTTTCTGTTACTGTAAAACCTCCATCATTAGCTTTTGCTATGTTCACTGAGTTTTCACTCAAAGCTACAGTTATATGCGTATCGTCTGTTCTTGTTGCACTTACAAGCGTCGGTCTTGTCTTATCATTCAACGTCTTAGCTCCCGAGGTTTGTAATGCTGTAGCTGCATTACCTGCTAAATCATATACCGAAGTAGCAGTTGCAGGTTTTATTTCTATTGTCTCCAGTCCATTTGGAGTACCTGTTACTGTGAGGAATACCCTTACAGTGCTCTCTCCGCCTGTTAAAGCTGATGCCGAGCCCTCAGTTATGCTGTCATTCTTCTTGACTGAGCTGATTACTGCATTGGTAGCAGTCCCGCCATTCTGCGTAAACGTCAATGCCAGATTGGCTGCTGTCAGCGCTGTTGTACCATCTGCAGCACCATATACTCCCTCGCTGAACACTACATCTATATATTCATTACTTGCTGCAAGTGTACATGAACCTGATGTAATTGTAGGACTAGTTGTGTCTGAATCTGATCGGTTAATCGTTACTGCATGGTATCTTATTGTTCCTGTGTCATTTGAGGTTACTTTAATATAGGCTGTTGTTGCACCACCTCCTGTAAGTGCTATTGCCTGGTCTTTATTCGCATTAAAGTCTGTATTAGAGTACAATTCTGCCGTCGCACCTGCTACCGGCATGACGCTTAACAAAGTAACTTCACTTACATTTGCTACGTTAATCGACCAATTAATCGCTGTTCCGGCTGTAGTGCCGTTTCCTCCTGTCGGTGTTTCGATTGCTTGCCCAAGCACACTGGTTAGTCCGCCAGCTTTGACCAAGCTACCGCCGGCTGTTGAGAAGGGAGTGGATTTTCCGCTCAGAGTGACAGAATTACCGCCGATCCAGACAGCTGGAACAACGAGCTTGGCTAAATTAGTGCAGTTTTTGAACACATCAGTTCCCATGGTAGTCGTCAGTGAATTTTGTTGTAATTCTAAAGCAGTAAAGTTGCTGCAATTAATGAAAGCATAATCCCCAATCGTGGTCACCCCGGCAGGTAAGGTCAAAGTACCGGTAAAGCCGCTGCAGTAAGAGAAAGCACGAATTCCAATCGTCGTAACTCCGGCAGGTATGGTCAAAGTACCGGTTAAGCCGCTTTTGCCTTCGAAAGCATAATCTCCGATGGCAGTAACGGTATAATTATTACCGTTGTCGCTCACACTGGAGGGAATGGTAAGCGCACCGGTGGAAACTGCCACTGCATTTGAACCATTGCCAAGCTGCACCGTCCCTGGCGTCGCTCCATCCGGTTCGGTCAGCACCCTAAAGGTGCAAGGAACGGAGTTGCCTCCCACGGTAATATTAGCCGTAAAGGTATCGCCGGGGGCGGCTAAAGCCGTCATCGGTAGCATGGTTAGCAGGATACATATTATTAACAAAATACTGAGAATTCGTTTTTTCATGTCTTTTATTCCTCCTTTTAGTAAATATGAATACACATTTTTCACAAGTATAAACTAGATGTTCTTCCCCTCCTTTATTTGCCGAAAGCCCATCAAAAGTGCGGGAATACGGTTCTGTGGCTTCAGCAGTGTCTGGTTGTAAAGCATTACCGACTGATGGTAGATATCTATACTGCGGGAGAGAATGAATTTTGTATCTTGCCCCTCAAAACTGCCCATTGTCTGCATGTGATTTTTACGACAGGCAGTAAGCTGGCTGTTGGCACTGTTTACGGTATCTATTTTGGATCGCAGCTCACGGTGTACCATCCAAAACCACAACACTAAAAACGATGAGGTACTTATGATGGCAATCACACAGGTAATAATTGTAGTCAGGCTTCATTCCTCCTTTTCTCCCATGGGTATGTTGGTCGGATTTTTACAGCTTGTCTTATCTTTATAATAGATAAAAATTCTATTAAAAGGTTTCCTTTTGCCTGAGATGTATAGGATTTTGTCCTGAAATGTAAAAGAGGACTGGGAATAGAAGATATTTTATGATAAATTAGTATTAAGCTTTTAAATAATGGGAGTTGAGTAGACTTGAAAATTGCAATTTGTGACGATGATTCTAGAGAGCTTGATCGAATTTTATCTTTTATAGACACATATAGGAGAGAAAGTAAAGTATCGATTACCTACAAGGCCTTTCAAAGCGCTACAGAGCTTATTTCCAATGTGAGCAGCGGAGATTACAGCATTTTATTTTTAGATATCTTGATGCCGGGGATAAACGGGATGCAGGCCGCTCATGAGATTCGGGACTTTGATGCTGGAGTAAAGCTTGTCTTTCTTACCTCTTCCCCGGAATTTGCCGTGGAGAGCTATGCAGTCAAGGCTTATGACTATATCCTAAAGCCTGTTTTCAAGGACAAGTTTTTTTCTATTCTGGATTCAGTTATTGCTGTGGAAAAAACACCGCTGGAGGGGTTGACTGTCAAAACCCAGTCTGGTATGGCACGCATTTTGTTCTCTAGGCTGGCTTTTGTGGAGATCATGAATAAAAAGCTGTATTTTCATCTGGCAGATGGTGGGGTGCAGGAAGTGACTTCTTCTTTGGTCGCATTTGAGGAAGCATTACTCACCCGACCTGAGTTTGTCAAGGTGCATCGTTCTTATATTGTCAACCTTTGGCAGGTGGGTGAGTTTGGTTCAAAGGAGCTTATTACTCATGCTGGAAAAATTGTGCCTATTTCCCGTCTGCTTTACGGGAAGGTTCGAGAGTCATATATGAAGCATTTGTTTCTGGAAAAAGGGGTGGAGTGATGGCTGCTTTTTCAAGCTTTTTAGTAAATATGACCATTCTGTTTGGTATTAGTGCCCAGATGCTTCTTTTAGATATCCGCTTTAAAAACCTCAAAGGTACTCGAGGCATATTTTTTGTGGTTGGAAATCTGCTGGTTCTGGCTGTGAATACATCACTTTCCTTGGCTTTGCCGATGGAACAGTACATGAAGCTCTATATACTAGTCGTTCACGTTCCTATCTTTTTTATTTTTTGGATTACAACTCAGATTTCTGCTATAAAAGTTATTTTTGCTCTGTTTACTGCAGTTTTTCTGATTTACCCGGCTAATATGGTACTGACTATCATTTCACAAGCTGCTAAAGTGGTTTATCCAGTAAGCTTTTGTATTTCATATATTGCCGTATGCACACTTACACTGCTAGTTATTTATCGCTTTTTTAAGAGTAGCTTTAACTATTTAATTAAGAACTATAGCGAATTTAGCTTTATAAAACTTTGTTTTCTTCCATTAGCATATTATATCGCTAACTATTGGCTGGGATTATATAACTTTGCTATTACCGCGTCTAGAGAAGTTTTTTCCCTGCGTACGCTTATTTTTATAATAATTCTTACTGCTTATGCTCTGATTTTGGATATCGCAAAATCAGCTCGTGAAAAGGAAGCCTTGCAGGGAGTAAAGATTGCTTTATCCTTGCTGCTTGATAGTGCCAATCATCAGCTGTCTGCCCTGCAAGCTACACAGGAGCAAGCCACTATATATCGCCATGACATGAGGCATCATCTAGCTCTGATTGGCGGGTATCTTGCGGATGGAGATATTGAAAAGGCGAGAAAATATGTAAGGATGGCTCAGGAGGATATCCAGGATATCACTCCAAATCGTTATTGTGAGAATGACACCGTCAATCTGATTTTGTCCTACTTTGTGACAAAAGCGAAAAACAGGGGCGTTGTTCTTGCTGTGGAGGCAGACCTGCCGCAGTCTCTTTCCATTTCGGAAACTGAGCTTTGCGCCTTGCTGTCAAACGGCTTAGAAAATGCTATAGCAGCAGCGGCACAGGTTGCAGATGAACAATTTAGAAAAGCAAGAATCAGCTGCCAAATCCATAAGGGTAATTTGCTGATTTTTATAGAGAATAGCTTTAGGGGTAAGATAGCAATGGAGAATGGTTTACCGCAAAGCTGCCGAGAGGGGCATGGATTTGGGGTTAAAAGCATCGCCATGATTGCTGAAAAATATAAGGGCTACTGCTCCTTTGTGGCAAAGGACGAGATATTTACCCTGAGAATTGTACTACCGCTTTAAGGTTGGATCCGTTATACAGCGAGGTCAGATTGCGTTGGCTGTGAAAGCGGCATCATTTTTGTCCCCACGTGCCAAATAAGAAGTTATATATTGATACATTAAAATCCTTTGATTTCAAAGGGTTTTAATGTTTTTTTGTGTTAAAATATGCGGAGGGATTTGATGAATATTGTCGGCGTGTATAGGTAAATATGGTTTGAACAACAATTTGCCATCTAATATATATAACTCTAGTTACTGAAATCTGCTTTATAAATAGTAAAATAATTAAAAATTCAGGTATAAGCCAAGTTTTCTTATTGGCTGCATTGGGGTAATACTCAAACTAAAAGTAAACTGTATGATATAAGCTTTATGTACCATATAGAAATACAAAATTACATATATGTAGTTAAACAAAGAAATAGTATTAAACAGGAAATGTATGTCGTAAAAAAGTATTTGCAAATATGAAAAAATTAAACTATAATGTATTCTAATATATGGATGACATGTTATAATGGAAATAAAATGTCGAAAGGTGACATGAAATTTTATGCAATGTTATAATATGCACATAAGCAATAGCCTTTGTGATTATATCTTACTTAAATGCTATTGCAGCAATAAATAAAATTAAAGGGAGGCGTTTCAATGAAAAAGGTAGTTAGTTTACTGGTGGCAGTTGTTATGGTTTTCGGCTTAACACTGTACATACCAGAGGCACCTGTAGCTTATGCAGAAAAATTCATAGGTTCAGGCAGCCCATTTGACTTGGGAATAGCCAACGACGAGAAGCTGATCCAAATGTTAAAGGATCAAGGCAGAATTCCTCAAAATGCATCAGCATCAGAGGCTGAGAAGGCTCTGGCAAGCTTTTTAAAAACGAAAGCAGAAAAGGCTAAGAAGGATCCAGGTGAGCTGGTTAGGGACAATAGCGTAATTACTAATGCACTGAAAAACAGCATAAAAAATAACGGCATATTTAATGGTAAAGGCAACAAGCTGGGACACACTAAAGGAAACCTTGATGGTGTACAAGCTGAGACTTGGAACGGAGAGGTTACAAAGGACAAGGTTCTTGTTTTGCTGATTGACTTCCCAGATTATCCCCACAACAGCATAAGACCTAATGAAACAGATATGTATTACACTGACTATACTAAAGAACATTATCAGCAAATGATATTTGGTAAAAACGGTTATACAGGACCTAACGGTGAAAACTTTATTTCAATGAAGCAGTACTACGAGCAGCAGTCCGGCGGAAGCTATACAGTTGAAGGTGCGGTTGCAGGCTGGTATACAGCAAAATATCCAGCGGCAGTTTATGGCGGAAACTATCCTGACGCAGATGGAAACGATGCTCGTCCAAGAAGTCTTGTGTATGAAGCATTATTAGCGGCTGCTAATGATCCTAGCATTAACCTTGCAGATTTTGACCAGGAAGACAGATATGACTTAGATGGCGACGGAAATTTGAGAGAGCCGGACGGAATAATAGACCACCTGATGATTATGCATGCCGGCGTTGGCGAAGAAGCTGGCGGCGGTGCTCTTGGAACAGATGCAATATGGTCACACAGATGGAATCTTGGCGGAGTTGCAACAATACCTGGTACTACAGCACAAGTAGGATACTGGAATGGAATGATGGGTGCATATGATTATACAATACAGCCAGAAGACGCTGCAACAGGCGTATGTGCTCATGAATATGGACATGATCTTGGACTTCCTGATGAGTATGACACAATATACAGCGGCAGAGGAGAACCAGTATCATACTGGTCAATAATGTCTAGCGGAAGCTGGGCAGGAGTAATAGGCGGAACAGAGCCAACGGGCTTCAGTCCATGGGCAAAGCAGTTCTTCCAACAAACTATAGGCGGCAACTGGTTAACAGGAACAACAATCGAGTATGATGAAATCACTACATCAGGTATAGAGCTGACACTTGACCAAGCAAGCACTAAGGGTGTAAATAATGATGTCGTAAGAATAAATCTTCCTGACAAAGTAACAAATGTAAATACCCCAACCAGCGGACAATATGAATATTACGGTGGAATGGGTATGGACTTAGACAACGCAATGTATACTTCTGTAGATTTAACTAATGCATCAAATGCTAAGCTTACCTTTAATGCGTGGTATCAAATAGAAGAGGACTGGGACTATGCAGGAATATTCGTAAGTGTGGATGGCAGAAAATGGGATTCGTTGGCAGGAAACATAACTACTGCATATAATCCAAATGAAAATAACCCAGGCAATGGTATAACAGGTGACTCAAAGGGATGGGTAAAAGCAGAGTTTGATTTAAGCGCATATGCAGGTAAAAACGTATACCTATTATTCAACTATTGGACAGACTCCTACGTAGTTGAAGCAGGTTTCTATGCTGATGATATACAAGTAGTAGCTGATGGTAATGTAGTGCTTTCTGATAACGCAGACAATAATACTGTGTTTATATTAGATGGCTTTGAAAAGTCCAACGGAACAAGAGCTACTGAGCACTACTATCTTGTAGAGTGGAGAAATCATTCAGGAGTTGATAAGGGCCTTGCTCATATAAGAAGAGGCGCAAGCTTAATGTCCTTTGAGCCTGGTATGGTTATATGGTATGTAGACAATAAATATGATAACAACTGGGTTGGCTTACATCCAGGAGACGGCTTCTTAGGAGTTGTAGACGCTGATCAACACTTAAACAAGTGGAGTGACAACGCAATAGCTTCCACAAGCTATCAGGTTCATGATGCAGCCTTTAGCTTGAAGAAGACAGAGAAAATGTATATAGACTACAGCAAGCTTTATGGAATCAGCCTAAAGGACAACAATACAAATGTTAATGCATTATTCAGTGATAAAGAAAATTATGTCAATAGAAATTTACCAGATGCAGGCAGAAACGTACCAAACTATGGTATAAAGATCCGTGTTACAGCAGAAAGCAGCGATAGAAGCACTGCTAAAGTACTTGTTTTTAAATAAAAAAATACCTATATCCAAAAGCCCCCACACTTGGGGGCTTTTGGTTTTAAAAAACTTGTATATATAATATAATTGTAATGTATAGATAACCAACTCTAAAACTTAAAATACTTTTCGTTAAGAGTTGCTAATCTCTTTGTGAGAAACAACTGGAAAAATTCAATTTTGTAGTTGTTTCTCTATAAGTTATTTTTTTTTATATATTGTTTACAAAGGGAACGAAGAATGTCTATAGAAAAACTACAACATACAAAACGCAAATAAATATTCATGAAAGCTCTTCTATTTATAAAAGAATCTTCACACATTTATTAAAGTTTTTTTAATATTTAAAAACTTTTAATATTGCTGTATAATTGTAGCTAAGACACTTTAAAGTTGAAAAATACTTTCAACTAAAAGTCTCTATATAGCATGAAGTTTTTAATACAAGCCTGCTGCTATCAGTGGCAGCAATATATATAAAATTTGCGTAATTGGTAAATAAGATGGGGGTGTATTTATTTGACGAAGTTCGAATACTTAAAACCAAATACTGTTGAAGAAGCTAGTGAATTACTGGTGAAGTATGAAGAAAAAGCTAAAATTTTCAATGGTGGAACAGATCTGCTGGTAAGGATGAGAGAAAACCTTTTGAAGCCTGAATACCTAGTTGATATTAAAGCGATACCGAGTATGCATGATATCAAATATTTAGAGGGCGAAGGATTGTTTATAGGTGCGGCAGTTACCATGAATCAGTTGGTTGACAGCACGGAAATAGTTAATAAATACTACGTATTAGCTGAGAGTGCACATACAGTAGCTTCTCATCAGTTAAGAAACAGAGCTACACTGGCAGGTAATCTATGTAATGCATCTCCTTTAGGAGACACCATCCCTGCTCTGCATGTACTGGGAGCAAAGGTTAAAATATTTGGACCAGATGGATATAGGAGCATACCTGTTGAAGACTTTATATTAGGTGTGAGAAAAACTGTGCTTAATAAAGGTGAATTGGTAACAGGAATAATACTGCCAAAGACAGAAGAAAGGATTTTGGGCACATACTACAAGCAATCAAGGCGAAAGGACGTAGACCTTGCTACTGTAGGTACTGCGGTAGCCTACCATAACAATACGTGGAAGGTATGCTTTGCAGCCGTAGCACCAAAGCCCCTAAGAGGAATCTCCACTGAAAAAGTGCTAAATGCTCTTAACAACATTTCTGAAGCAGAGCTTGAACCTGTACTTGAAGCAGCCGCTAAGGAAGTAATGCCCATAACTGATGTTAGAGGAAGCCGTGAATACAGAATAGAAATGATTAAGGTATCCTTAAAAAGAGCTGTTCTCAAGGTGTGGGAGGAAGCAAAGCAATAGTAAGCCCAATAGATAACATTGATTGGAGGGTAATTAATGAGTCATAAGATATCTTTTTCGGTAAATGGAGAAAAATACACTGTAGAAGTAGAAGCTAATAAGACACTTCTCAATCTTATTAGAGAGGACTTGAATCTGACAGGTACAAAGGAAGGCTGCGGCGCAGGTGAATGCGGCTCTTGTACCATAATAATAGATAATAAGGCTATAAACTCCTGCATGATGCTGGCAGTAGAAGCAGACGGCAAGGAAATACTAACTGTAGAGGGTCTGGCGAAAAATGGAGTCCTTGACGAATTGCAGCAAGCATTTATCAATAACGCAGCATTGCAGTGCGGATACTGTACACCAGGGATGCTGATGTCTGCAAAAGCACTGCTTATGAGAAATCCAAACCCTACAGAAGCAGAAATAAAAGAGGCAATAAGCGGCAATTTATGCAGATGCACAGGCTATAAAGCTATAGTAGATGCGGTTAAAGAAGCGGCGGAAAATACAAAATAAGGAGGTGGGAATAAATGCACAACTATATTGGTAAGGATATTAAAAGAGTTGACGGTATAGAAAAGGTTACAGGCTATGCAAAATATACTGATGACTTTAAATTTGCCGGTATGCTTCATGCAAAAATAAAGAAAAGCCCATACGCTCATGCAAGGATACTAAGTATAGATACTTCCAAGGCAGAGAAGCTGGAAGGAGTAAAAGCAATCATAACCGGCAAGGATGTACCCAATAGAGTAGGCTTATACCTAGAAGACAAGACATTTTTAGCTGTAGACAAGGTTCGCTTTGTAGGTGAGCCGGTTGCAGCCGTTGCAGCCGTTACTCCTGAAATTGCAGAAGCCGCTGTAGAGCTTATTGAGGTTGAATATGAAGAGCTGCCCGGAGTATTTCATGTTTTGGACGGCATAAAAGAAGATGCACCGTTAATACATGAAGACTTAGAAAAGTACAACTATGGTTCAATATTTTTCCCCAAACCAGGCACCAACATAAGCAATCACTACAAGATACGTAAGGGCGATGTGGAAAAAGGCTTTGCAGAAGCAGATTATATAATGGAAAACGAGTTTTATGTACCCCATATACAGCACGCACCAATAGAAAATCACAGTGCTATTGCGTTAGTTGAACCGGGAGGAAAAACAACAGTATGGTCCTCTTGTCAGTCGCCATATGCAGTAAGAAAAGCACTATCGGTAGCGTTCAAGTTACCGCTTAATAAAATAAGAGTTATAGCAGCTACTGTAGGAGGTGGATTTGGAGGTAAAGCAGGCACTACCCTTGAGGGCATAACTATACCGCTAGCTCAGAAGCTTATGGGAAGACCAGTAAAGCTGACCTTTACAAGAGAAGAAGATATGGTGTGCAGCTTCGTAAGACAGGGCTGTTACATGAAGATCAAGGCTGGTGTCAAAAAGGACGGCAAAATTGTTGCAGTAGAAAATACATTCTACTGGGACGGAGGAGCATACACTGAATATGGTGTAAATATTGCCAGAGCAGGAGGCTACTCTTCAACAGGTCCATATGATGTACCCAATGTAAAGGCTGATTCCGTATGCGTTTATACCAATCATCCAGTAGGCGGGCCATATAGAGGCTTTGGTATGTCTGAGATCCATTTTGCAATAGAGCAAAACCTTGATATGATAGCCGAGGCTCTGAAAATAGACCCTGTTGAATTTAGAAAAATAAACGCATTAAAGGACGGCGGACATACAGTAACAGGACAGGAAATATATAATGTCGGTCTTGTTAAATGCATAGAAGCAGTTGAAAAGGATATCCAGTGGAATGTGCCTGCTTCAAGCAGCGACCCTAAAAAAGTAAGAGGCAAAGGCTTGGCATGTATGTACAAAGCACCATCCCAGCCAAATAACGTTGCATCCTCAGCAATTATAAAAATAAATGAGGATGGTACAGCAAACCTTGCAACTACTGCAATTGACCTTGGTCAAGGTGCATATACAGCATTAGCTCAAATTGCAGCAGAGGTACTAACAATACCAGTTGAGAATATTAGTGTAATAGCTGGAGATACTGATAATACACCCTATGAATGGCAGACAGTAGCAAGCCGTATAACTTATTGTACAGGAAATGCAGTATTAAATGCTGCGGAGGATGCCAAGGCACAAATGCTTAAGCTGGGAGCTGTAGGCTTGGGACTGCCTCAGGAAGACGTAGAGCTTAAGGATGGTCATGTATGCTCCAAAATATACAAGGATCGCAAGCTGTCAATAGCTTCTCTGGCTCTGGGACTAACAATGCCTGACGGCTCAGGAGTTCATGGACCTATTATCGGCAGAGGCTCCTTTATACCGCCAAATGTACGAAACACTGATAAAGAGACAGGACAGGGTGAAAAGCCTGTAGCCTTCTGGACCTTTGGCTGTCAAGGCGTTGAGATTGAGATCGATACCGAAACAGGTGACATAAAGGTATTAAAGGTAGCGGCTGCGTATGATGTAGGAAAGGCCATAAATCCTCAGCTTACTATTGGACAGATAGAGGGCGGAATAGTCCAAGGTTTGGGCTCTGCACTATTGGAACACTTAATAATGGATAAAGGCAGAGTGGTGAATCCAAACTTTGTTGATTACAAAATCCCTGCGGTTTCGGATGTTCCCGAAATGGTAATAAAGGTTATAGAGGTTCCAGAGGAAACAGGTCCCTTCGGAGCAAGAGGAGTTGGCGAGCCTGCCATGGTTCCCACTGCGCCGGCCATAGCCAATGCCATATACAATGCCTTAGGCGTAAGAATAAATACACTTCCAATAACAGCAGAAAAGGTACTTGAAGCAATAAAAAATAAGAAAAGCCAAATATAAAGATAGTGCAGAAACTAATGATAAAAGGAAAGTGATAATAAAATTCAAATAAAGATATGGAGGTACATTGATGAGCACAAGCAAACCAAAGGGTATAAGATCCGGCGAACTCCCTCTATACAAACTAATCATACTAGGCATGCAGCATACTTTTACCATGTTCGGAGCAACTGTATTGGTTCCTATACTGACGGGACTGGATATATCTGTAGCATTATTTACCGCTGGTATTGGAACATGGATTTTCCACTTTATAACAAAATTTAAGGTTCCCGTGTTTTTGGGCTCTTCCTTTGCATATATTCCCATAATAGGAGCAGTAGGAGAACTATATGGCTTGGAATATGCACTAGGAGGCATAGTGGTTGCTGGTTTGTCATATATCGCTTTATCGGCTTTAGTATATTTTGTAGGAGTAGACAAAGTACGTTCAGTATTCCCTCCTATAGTTACAGGTCCAATCATTATGGTTATTGGTCTTAATCTGGCACCTGTAGCCATACGCAGCGCAAGCGAAAACTGGCTGCTGGCAGGAATATGCGTATTGACAGTTATGCTTGTAAGTATATTTGGTAAAGGCTTCTTTAGAGTATTACCAATACTAACAGGACTTTTAGTTGGGTATGCATGTGCCGTTATTTTCAAGGTAACTGGCTTCGCTCCTAATGTATTAGACTTTAGCGGAGTAGCTAATGCTGATTTGTTTGGACTGCCTGCTTTTACCTTTCCTAAGTTCAGTCTGGATGCAATCCTCTTAGTTGCCCCCATTGCTATAGTAACAATGGTTGAGCATATAGGAGACGTACTGGCGGTTGGCTCAACAACTGGAGACAACTTCGTAAAAGATCCGGGCTTGCACAGAACACTTTTAGGAGATGGTGTAGCAACTGCCTTTGCGGCATTTTTAGGTGGTCCTGCTAATACTACATACTCCGAAAATACAGGAGTTTTGGCACTTACTAAAGTATTTGATCCTTGGGTAATGAGAATAGCAGGTATATTTGCAGTAGTACTTTCCATGAGTCCAAAGTTCGGAGAAATTATAAGAGCGGTACCAGGTCCTGTTATAGGCGGCATTTCTATTATACTGTTTGGTATGATAGCAAGCATAGGTGTTCGTACTGTAGTTGAAAACAAGGTAGACTTCAACCTGTCAAGAAACCTTATAATAGGAGCGGTTATACTTGTACTAGGCATAGGCGGAGGAGTATTCGACTTCTGGGGACAGCCGGTATTTGTATTCGGTTCAATGAAGTTTTCAGGTATGGCACTAGGAGCCATAATAGGTATTATACTTAATAAGATTTTGCCTCAGGATATATAAGCATAAATAATTAATATTAAGACTGCCTCTAAGCAGAAATAAACTTCTGTTTGGAGGCAGTTTTTTCTCACAAAGAGATTAGCAACTCTTAACGAAAAGTATTGTGAGTCTTAGAGTTGGTTATCTATAATAAACAAAACAATTTGTAAAATAATGAAGCATTCTGTAACTTGTGGTATAATTATAATATAGGGAATCAACCATAAATCTTAACTTATTCATAAGCTAGTTATTGCTTCCCTTCTAGGTTTTTAGCTTGGAATAATTTAAGTTTTAAGCTAAAACCCTATACCACAAGTATTTCTGATGCTCCTAAAGCCCACATTTCTTGTAACACCTGTCTTTAATATATAGGATTTTATAATTCCGAAAATTGAGTTTAAGATGGTGATTAATACAAAATGTAGAATTCAAGCATATTAAAAAGAAGCATAAGAAGGTTGTTGGAGTATGGTATTTATATAGGGGGTCATTGCATGTTCAAAGAATTAATGTGTCCAAGATGTGAAGAAAGCTTGCGTAATGTTATTAATGCTATGTGTGAAGGTTATGCTATACATGAAATAATTTGTGATGATGATGGAATTCCATCAAACTTCAGATTTCTCGAAGTAAACTGTGCTTTTGAGGAAATCACCGGTCTTAACAGAGATGAAATATTAGGCAAGACAGTAAAGGATATTTATCCAAACATTACATCTTCATGGATAGAGATTTATGGAAGGGTTGCTTTGACAGGTGAACCAGTATATTTTGAGAACTACTTTGAACTGCTTGATAAATATTTTAGGGTAAGTGTTTTTACCCCCCAAAAAGGAAAATTTATTACACTGTTTATGGAGATTACTGAGCTGAAAAAAACAGAGGAGATAATGAAAAAGCATAAGCTTCTCTTTGAGTGTGCACAAGATGCAGTATTATATGTCAGAGATGATGGCATGGTTATAGATGCCAATGACTCGGCATGTAAGCTATATGGATATACCTATGAAGAACTATTACGATTAAATATTCATGATATAAGACATTTTTCGATGAAGCCTTACTTTGAGCACCAAATGCTGCAAGCAGATGAGGGTGGAACTGTATTCGAGAGCGTACATGTCAGAAAGGATGGTACGGATTTTGCTGTGGAAGTAAGTGCTAAGGGAACCATAATCGGCAGTGAAAAGGTAAGGATTCATATAATAAGAGATATTGCAGAAAGAAAGCTTGCAGAAGAAAAAATTATTTATCTTGCAAACCATGATTCTCTAACAGGGATTCCAAACAGAGCTTTTCTTATGCAGGAACTGACTAGAGCACTGGACTTGGCGGATAGAGGGCAATATAAGCTTTCACTGCTTTTGTTTGATATTGATAAGTTTAAGCAGGTTAATGACGTATACGGACATCAGGCAGGGGATGTGGTGCTAAAAACAGTAGCAGCCAGGATTAAAGCTGTTATCAGGAGCGTTGATACTGTGGCACGCCTTGGAGGGGATGAATTTATAATTATACTGCCTATGTTTAAAGACAAATCCGAAATATTGACAATTATAAACCGAATGTTTGAGACACTAAATGAGCCGATAATTTTTAATAATGTAAATTTGTATGTACATATCAGTGTTGGTATAGGTATATATCCAGACGATGCTTTAGATAAGGAAAGCCTGATAAAATATGCAGATACAGCTATGTATGAGGCTAAAAAAGAATCAGGAAACACCTATAGCTTTTGAACACTAATATATATGCGAATTAAGATTACATCAACGATAACAGGAGTATCCTATAGAATATGCAAAATCAAAAGCATATTCTATAGGATACTTTTATTATGCTGCTTCAAACCTTGAACTGTAAATATTCCTCCAAAAACAGCTTTGCAAAGCTTGTAATATGGTGAATATTATTGAAATACTAATTTGACACATATATATGACATATAGTAAAATACAATAAATAGTTTCATTATGAAACAAACAACAATATCAGCATAATGAAGGATTTCTAAAATTGACATAAATTATATGCGAGTTATAGTTTCTTATTGAAACAACATGTATTTGCTTATAAGAACGATAGCAAGATAGCATTATGCATATTTACGCAAAACTTCTAAATATGCCAAGACTATTATTATTGGGAGGTTTATTATATGAAGGTGTTTATTAGTGCAGATATGGAAGGCTTAACAGGAACAACCATATGGGATGAGGTAGATAATAAAAGCCCCCACTATGCTTTCTTTGCAGAGCAGATGACCAAAGAGGTTATAGCCGCTTGCGAAGGAGCTTTTTTGGCAGGAGCTACGGAAATAACAATTAAGGATTCTCATGCTACAGGAACTAATATAGATATTTCCAAGCTGCCTGAAAACGTCAAGCTCATAAGAGGCTGGAGCGGACACCCATACTCTATGGTGGAGGGTATTGACAGCAGCTACGATGCAGCAATGTTTATCGGCTATCACTCAGCCGCAGGACAAGCAGGCAATCCCCTCTCACATACTATGACATCACAGCCCCTGTATATAAAGCTGAATAATATGTATGCCAGCGAATTTCTGATTTACAGCTATGCTGCCGCTTACGAAGGCGTACCTACTGTATTTTTATCAGGAGATCAAATGCTTTGTGAGTACAGCAAAGCACTGCACCCCAAACTAATGACTGTAGCAGTAAAGGATGGAAAAGGAGGCTGCACAATTAATAACCCATATCAAGAAATGCTGAGACAAATTAAAAAAGTATCTGAAAGTGCATTAAGACAAGAACTGAAAAACGCAAAAGCCAGCCTGCCAGCGCATTTTGAAGTAGAAATTGCATATAAGGAACACAAAACAGCCTGTAGAAAATCATACTACCCCGGAATGAAGCTGGTTAACTCCAATACGTTGAAATTTGAGTCAGATAACTATTTTGAGGTTTTACGGATGTTTGGATTTGTACTATAGCAAAATATTTCCAATAAGTGCATTATACGAAAATATTTTAACAGCAGCAAAAGGAGTATATATATGGAAAACTTTAATATTAAATTAGATAAAATAATGGAAAAAATGTTTGGGCTGTACATTACTATGTCAAAAACCCCTAGAGACTACGGCAGCGGCGTTCAAATATATCCTGCGGATATTCATATGATTGAAGCTATAGGGCAGAAAAAAGACGTAAACACAACACTATTGGCAGAGATTTTAGGGCTGACCAAGGGAACTGTATCAAAAACCACCAAACGACTTGAAAAAAAAGGTTTTATAAAGAAATTTCAATATATGGACAACAAAAAAGAGATATATTTCAAGCTGACAGACCTAGGTGAAAGAGCTTATGAAGGACACAATAAATTTCACCAGCTAAAAAATATAGACATCTATGATGAATTTGACAACTATAGTCAACAAGAAAAAGAATTTATATTAAAGTTTGTGCAGAGATATTCTGAGCTTTTGGAAAAGTACATAGACTAACACAGGCTGTATACAAAATAATCATCGGATTTATTGTTTCGTACTGAAATAAAATTAACAAATATTCATCAAATATTCATACCAAAGTCTATTGCTTAAAAGTACTTCTATTTATATGAGTAAGGTAAATATGTCAAACAACAGATTTAATATGAAAATAAAGCTGCGTCTGTCTAGGGTCATTTCCTGAGACTTGCTTTCTTTTCATTGATTGCTGATGTAAAGTTGGGTAGACCAACTTTAAATACAGGTTAGGAGGAAAAACAATGATAAAAAAATTAGGTACTTTAGCATTGACATTTGTATTAATGATAACACTGGCATTAGCTGGGTGTGCTAACAAAACCGCTGATGTTTCAACAGAAAAAAACAAAACAAGAGAAGATATCAATATCAGGTTAAAAACCAATGTAGACTCTCTGGATCCTCAGCTAAGCTCTAATGACTATTCATCAAACGCAATTTTAAATATGTATAATACACTGGTTATTTCGGATTCAAAAAATAATATACTGCCATGTCTGGCTAAGAGCTGGGAAATCAGTGACGACGGATTAACATATACCTTTTTTATTGAGGAAAACGTTAAGTTTCACAATAACAAGAAATTGACAGCAGAGGATGTAAAGTTTACCTTGGACAGAGCCTTGACAGTTCCTATGGGCAGCACCTATGCCTTTATGATAAACAGAACAGATATTATTAACGAGCATACAGTAAAGGTTACCCTAAAAGAGCCATATGCTCCATTTATGGAATATCTTGTTCTGCCCTTTTATGCAATATTAAATAAAGAAGCAGTAACCGCAGCCAATGGAGACAAATTCGCCAATCCAGTAGGCACAGGCCCATTTAAGTTTGTTGAATACAAGGATGGGGAATATTTGTCAATGACAAGAAATGATGACTACTTTAAAACACCAGCCAAAATAAAGGACGTAAAGTTTAAAATAATCATTGATCAAACAACCATGACCATGGCACTGGAAAAGGGAGAAATAGACTTTTTGGAGGAGCTGCCGGGTGCTGAAAGAGAGAGATTTAAAAAAGACAAAAGATTTGAGGTTTTAGAATATCCTACCAATTATCTTCACTACTTTATGCTGAATCCAAATATAGAGCCCCTAAAGGACAAAAGAGTAAGACAAGCAATAGGATACGCCATAGACCTAGAAGCCGCCAAAAAAGTTGTTTATGACGGAGCAGGAGAAGTAAACTACACCATACTGCGATCTGATATGTTTGGCTATAGTGATAATATACCAAGGTATACCTATAACCCGGAAAAAGCAAAAGAGCTGCTAAAGGAAGCAGGATACGCCAATGGCTTTAATCTTAAATTTGTATCTGTAGATACAGTTGCAGGCAGGAAAGCACCCCAAGTAATGCAGGGATATCTGGCTGATTTGGGAATAACTATGGAAATAGAAACAAATGAGTTTGGAGTATATGCACAAAAAATTACTGGAAGCGACTTTGTTATATCCTGCTGTGCCACATTAGCACAAAACGATCCCGATACACTGCTGTATCAGCTTTTCTACTCTACAGAAATGATGAATATGCCCAAATATAATAACCCAGAGGTAGACAAACTCCTTGATCTGCAAAGAAAAGAAGTAAATGAACAAAAACGAAAAGAGTATATAAAACAAATTATGGATATAGTTATGGAGGACGCTACAATACTGCCATATTTATACAGAGAAGATGCGGCTACATACCCAGTAAGCTTAAAGGGTGTGACTCCAAAGGCAAACTGTATTCACTATATATACGACTTCTACTGGGATTAATTAATGGCTGGTATATTGGTGGTATCAGATACCGCCAATATACATACCTCTGATATTTAATAAAGGAAAAGAGAGGGATAAAATGTACAAATACATCATAAAAAGACTGATGATGTTAATACCAGTTATATTGGGAATTAGCTTTATTGTATTTTCTATAATATCCCTGACACCGGGTGATCCTGCCAGAATAATACTAGGCAATCACGCTTCCGAGGAAGCCGTGGAAAATCTAAGGCAGGAGCTGGGACTAAATGAGCCTTTTATAAAAAGATATATAAGCTATGTAGGCAGCTCAATAAAAGGGGATTTTGGCAGCTCCTACAGGACAGGCAAGCCGGTATTTGAGGACATCTTTGGAAAGTTTCCCTTGACCCTTAAGCTGGCTCTATTTAGTATGCTTTTGGCAACAGCTCTGGGGATACCCATAGGAATCATTTCGGCAGTAAAAAGGTACTCAATAATCGACGGAGCAAGCATGATATTTGCACTTTTGATGACCTCTATGCCTTCTTTTTGGATTGGACTTATGCTTATACTGATTTTTTCTATAAAGCTGGATATCTTTCCTGTTACAGGAGTTGAGAACATAAAAGGATATGTACTTCCCACAATAACGCTAGCCTCCTTTTCAATGGCAATAATAACAAGAATGACCCGCTCAACCATGCTGGAGGTAATAAGGCAGGACTACGTCAGAACAGCCAGAGCCAAAGGAGCATCAACCAAAAGAATAATATTCAAGCACTGTATAAGAAACGCATTAATACCAGTAGTAACAGTAATTGGTATTAATTTTGGCATACTGCTGGGAGGAACAGTTATAACAGAAACTGTATTTGCACTGCCGGGGCTGGGAACACTGCTGGTTTCAGCCATAAGAATGAAGGATATGCCTATCGTTATGGGGGCAGTTATATTCCTTGCAATTGCCTTCAGCATTATAAATCTATTGGTGGACTTGATATATGCAGTAATAGATCCCAGAGTAAAGGCACAATACAGCAGATAAATTTGAGGTGAAAGCAATGGCAGAAAAAACCAAGAAAAAATCATTCTATATAGCTGTTTGGAAAAGATTAAAAAAGAATAAGCTGGCTATGATAGGCTTAAGCATTTTAATAATTATGCTTACTATTGCAGTATTTGCTGATATAATTGCCGACTATGATACGCTGGCAATTAAGCAAAATATTAACATAAGGCTGGAGGGGGTCAGCAAAGAACATTGGTTCGGCACTGACTCCTATGGGAGAGATATTTTTGCACGTATCGTACATGGAAGCAGAATATCCTTAATAATCGGCATATTTGCAGTATCCATACCCTTGGTAATAGGAGGGCTTATTGGAGCAATTGCAGGATACTTTGGAGGCTTGCTTGACAATATACTAATGCGGCTTATGGATATGCTGCTTGCAATACCAGCCATACTATTGGCAATAGCCATAGTAGCAGCATTGGGACCAGGGATGATAAACCTTTTGATAGCCCTTAGTATTGCAGGTATCCCGGGGTACGCAAGAATAGTGAAATCCTCGGTAATTACAATAAAGGATTTGGAATTTGTTGAAGCGGCAGAAGCCATAGGAGCCGGAACAACCCGTATACTAATCAGACATATTCTGCCCAATATACTAGGACCAGTAATTGTACAAGCAACTCTGGGAATCGCATCTACAATAATAAACGCAGCCGCATTAAGCTTTATAGGACTAGGAATACAGCCACCCAAGCCCGAATGGGGCTCCATGCTGTCAGAAGGAAGGGAATACATAAGACAGGCACCCCATTTAATAACCTTTACCGGCATAGCTATTGTTTTAACAGTCTTGTCCTTAAACCTTATAGGTGATGGGCTAAGAGATGCGCTGGATCCACGATTAAAGGATTAGTAAGAATCTCTATAAAATATCCAGTACAAGAGTTGTAAAAGGAGTTTATCATTATGAGCCAAACACTTTTAAATATAAAGAATTTGTATGTCAATTATGAAACAGATGAAGAAACAGTTCGGGCATTAAACGGCGTAAACCTGAAATTAAACAAGGGTGAAATGCTGGGACTGGTAGGAGAGACAGGGGCAGGCAAAACAACAACAGCACTAAGCATTCTAAAGCTGCTGCCAAAGGATATCGGTATAATAACCAACGGACAAATAGAATTTGACGGAAAAGATTTGACAAAGCTGAAAGAAGCAGAGCTGAGAAATATCAGAGGAGAAAGGATATCCATGATATTTCAAGACCCCATGACCAGCCTAAACCCAGTGCTTACAGTAGGAGAACAAATAGCAGAAGTAATTGAGCTTCATAAAACTCTGGACAAAAAACAAATAGAGTCCAAAGTAAATGAAATGCTGGAATTAGTAGGAATACCAGCCAAAAGAAAAAAAGAGTTTCCTCACCAATTCAGCGGAGGAATGAAACAGAGGGTAATAATAGCAATGGCACTATCATGTGATCCAGAGCTTTTAATAGCGGACGAGCCAACAACTGCACTGGACGTTACCATACAAGCACAGGTGCTAAACATGATGGAGGAGCTAAAACACAAGCTTAATACCGCAATGCTGCTAATAACCCATGACTTGGGAGTTGTAGCACAAATCTGTGACAAGGTAGCAATAATGTATGCCGGAGAAATAATAGAATCAGGTACAGCAGAGGACATATTTGAAGCCAAGGAGCATCATCCATATACAGTGGGATTGTTCGGCTCCATACCAAACCTGATAGAAAAAACAAACAGGCTTAAGCCAATACTGGGACTTATGCCTGACCCTACAGATTTACCACAGGGATGTAAATTTCACCCAAGATGCCCCCAATGCATGGAAATATGCAGAAAAGTCCACCCTGATGACAGACAAACAGAAACACATACAATAAAATGTCATCTCTACAAATAGTGTAATTAACGGAGGCGCATATGGCACAACCATTAATAGAAACCAAGGCTTTAAAAAAATACTTTAAAAGCCCCTCGGGAAGCTTGCACGCAGTAGATGGAGTAAGCCTGAAAATAGATAAAGGTCAGACACTGGGAATAGTAGGGGAATCCGGCTGCGGAAAATCAACTTTAGGAAGGGTCATAATAAGACTCCTTGAAGCAACAGCCGGAGAAGTGCTGTTTGAAGGTAAAAACATACTAAAATACAACAGAAACCAAATGAGAAACATGAGAAAAGAAATGCAGATAATATTTCAAGACCCATATGCATCCCTTAACCCCCGAATGACCTTAAGTGAAATAATAGCAGAGCCCATAAAGGTAAACAAGCTTTTAAAAAACAGAGCAGAAATAGAAAAAAGAGTAACCAAGCTTATGGATACAGTAGGCTTGGCGCAGCGGCTAATAAACTCATACCCCCATGAGCTGGACGGCGGAAGAAAGCAGAGAATAGGTATAGCCAGAGCATTGGCGGTAGAGCCCAAGTTTATAGTATGCGACGAGCCAGTATCAGCATTGGATGTATCCATACAAGCCCAGATACTCAACCTTATGATGGATTTGCAGGAGGAAATGGGACTTACATACATGTTTATTACTCATGACCTATCAGTAGTAAAGCATATATCCGACGAAATAGCAGTAATGTACCTTGGACAATGCGTTGAAAAAGCACCAAGCGACCAGCTGTTTCAAAACCCTCTGCACCCCTATACAAAGGCACTGCTAAGCTCAATACCACTGCCCAGCTTAAAAAACAAAGGGAATAAAAGAGACATAATAAAGGGTGAAGTAACCTCCCCAATAAATCCACCGCCCGGATGCAGATTTGCCCCCAGATGCCCACATGCAACAGAGGAATGTATGGTAAGGGATATTGAGCTGATAAAGGCAGGAGATGAGCACTTTGCAGCTTGCAGATTGTATGGGAGAGGTTTTGATGCAGAATAAGAAAAGGCTGTGGATGGATTTACATTCGCAGCTTTATATTATTATAGACACAAATTGATAAACAAGTATGTAACTGATATAATTTTTTTATAATAAGCTGTGGAGATGAAATTTATGAGCAATAAGTATTTTATAGAACAACTGCAAAAGCATTACAGTAGCCGGAGTCTAGTACCATTTATAGGTGCAGGACTATCAAATCCATTTAGCATACCCGACTGGGGAAAATTAATAAGAGACTGTGCATTGGACTTTGCCGCAGGAAATATTAATGAAAAATCCCTGTTTGAAATGGTAGATAAGCATCTGGAAAAATATGAGTATTGGGAAGCCGTTAGGGTAATCAAAAATCATCTGAATCGCTCCGATGCAGATATACAAAGCTATATATCAGATTTAATAAAGAAAAATGTTAAATATAATATAGATGATAAGCTGCACAATTATAAGGATTTAGCTATGTATGATTTTGATATATACCTTACAACGAACTATGACCACATTTTGTATAAATATTTAGAATCAAATGTTATTCCAAAGAACTTAAAGGATTTTAATGACAATACACAAACCCTATTTACTCAGACGGAAAATAAAAAGATACTGCATCTGCACGGAAATATAACAGATGAAAGCAGTATTGTTATTAGCGAAGAAAAATATATGGAATTATACAGCAATGATAAGTATAATAAACTTTTTTCTTTGTTTACAGGCGTTAAAACGTTTTTGTTCATTGGTTTTTCCTTTAATGATATTTTCATTCAAAAGATTATTAAGGACAATAACGTGGTTTTTAACTCCAAACATTATATTGTTTTATCCAGTCCTACCGATGAAAATATCAGGTGGCTGAAAGAACAATATAATCTGGAGACAATATCCTATAATGAAGCAAATTCCTCTCATTCCAATGAAATTAGAAAAATATTAAATGATATATGCGAAAATAAATCAGCAGAGTTGCAAAGCATAAAACCAAATAAAAATAACAGTAGTGAGATAAATTCCCTCTACAACCTGCCGCCTAAGAATCTTCTTTTTACAGGAAGAAATGATATACTAAAGACTATTCAAAATAAGCTGAAGGAATCCTCGGTTTTCATAATAAATGGTATAGCAGGAATAGGAAAAACTCAGATAGCTAAACAATACGCCTACTGCTATGAAGGTGAATATACTGATATTTACTGGATTAATGCGGAGAGTAAAGCAAGGCTATTTAGAGAGTACAGAGCATTAGCTTCATATTTAAAACTAAATCTATCTAATGATGAAGCTGTAGTAATAGAGAACATAAAAAAGTTTTTTGAAGATAAAGAGAAAAATTTGATTATATATGATAATGCCGATGAAATCGACTTGGATGAATTAAGGATGTTTTTTCCCAGAAAAGGTGCTGAAATTATTGTAACAACTAAAAATCTAAGCTGGGATTTGGAAAAAATCAACAGCAAAAACATAGACTATTTTACTGAGTGCGAAGCTAGGGAATTTCTATTCAGTAATTCAAATGCCAGACGCAGAGAAACAGGGGAAGAAGAGCATTGCACCAGCTTAGCCAAGGAATTAATGTATTACCCTCTAGCCTTGGAACAAGCCAGAGCCTATATTAACAATAAGAAGATTTCATTTGCAGATTACATAAGCTTGTTTAAAGAATACAGGTTTAAGCTTATGGGAAAAAAAGCACTAGATTACAGCCATACAGTGCTGACAACGTTTAAAATATCCTTTGACAAACTCAGAGAAAAAGATAATAGGAGTATTGAACTGCTGGCATTATGTGCTTTTTTGAATCATGATAATATTCCAATATACAAATTATTTTTAGACAGCAAACAGTTTGACTTAATAGAGCTGGATAATGTAATTGACAGCTTAATGAGCTATTCACTGCTAGAAATAAAAAATGAATTCGCTTATACTCATGGAATCATTCAGGAAATGATGAGGAATGAGCTGGAGCAAAACCAACAAACACAGCAGTATGTAGATAGAGCAGCAAAAGCGATACTTGATGTGTTGCCAGATGTTGCTGCAACCCAAGAGAATATTGACACAGCAGCTCAAATTATTGGTCATGCTATAACAGTATACGGATATCTGAATATAATAGAAAATAGTGGAGACTTAAAAGCAGAAATAGCAATGAGAATAGGTATGAGACTATATGATTTTGGACAATACAAGAGCTCCTTGCCATACTTGCAAGCTTATGTTGAGTGCTATAGAAATAATAAAGCAGATAAAATTGGAGTGTACGGTATTGTCTCTGAAAGGCTGGGGCTTACATATCACCGCGTTGGAGAATCAGAAAAAGCGTTAGAGGTATTATTTGAGGCTGAAAATAACATTCAGAATACAAATAGCATATATAGTCTGGCTGTTATATTGAGAAGCATAGGCATAATATATAAGGATAAAGGCAGAAACGATCTTGCGCTAAAATACCACCAAAGAGCATTGGAATTAGCAGTTAGCTTGAAGGATACAAGTCTGCTGGTTAGTCAGTTATTAAATATCGGAATTGTCTATAAGAATGCTGGTGATTATCCTAATGCTGACTTAATATACGATAAAGCCGAGGAAATTTTAAATGACCATGATGAGCCAGTATTAAAAGCTAAGCTATATGGAAATAGGGGATTTCTAAAAAGACAGTTAGGGAAAAATGAAGATGCTCTAAAATATTTCAACAAAGTATTGGAGCTTTTTAAAAACTTACATGATGAAGCATCCACAGCCAAAACATTGGACCATATTGGGAGTACTTATATTTCGTTAGGATTAGAAAAAAACGATGTTAGAATAATAAAAGAAGCTCTTAAATATTATGCAGAAGCGTTAAGAATATGTATAACTAATGGTGATAAGTGGGCAGAGGCGAATACTTTGCTTAATATTGGAAGATATTACTACCATACGAGTAATAAGCCAAAAGCTATTGAATACTTTGAAGAGGCTCGAATCCTAAGCAAAAAAATTGGACATAGACAAGCAGAAGAGATTTGCTACTCATATTTGCAAAGGATAAAATATTAAATATACGAAGTACCATGGATTTATTTATATAAGTTCGTGGTATTTTTATTTTTATAGTCAAGACTATTATAGTTATGACTATAATAGTCTTGACTATAAAACATATAAATAGTATTATCAAGTTGAGGTGAAATTATGTTTATAGGAAGAAAAGAAGAGTTAAAATTTCTTGAAGAAAAATATACAAGCAGCAAAGCTGAATTTATTGTATTATATGGAAGACGAAGAATAGGAAAGACTGCACTTATAAGGGAGTTTATAAAAAATAAATCACATATATTTTACTCAGCAGTACAAATTACAGACAGCGTACAGCTTGCGAAGATGTCTAGTATAGTAAGCCAGTATTATAAAAACGAAATATATAATGATAGGTTCTCAGATTGGGAAGCACTATTTAGATTTATATCAAATCACATAAATAAAGACGAAAAGCTGATTTTGGTTATGGATGAGTTTCCTTATATGGTTCAAGGAAATAATAGTATTCCGTCAATTTTGCAAAAATGTTGGGATAATCATTTTTACAATCAAAATATAATGATCATAATATGCGGTTCATCTATGAGCTTTATGGAGAAGAAAATATTAAGCGAAAAAAATCCTCTTTATGGCAGAACCACAGGAATGTTAAAGATGAGAGAGCTGGACTTTGAATCAGCACGAGGATTTATGGGAAAAGGCAGCCTTGAAGACCATCTGAATTACTATAGTGTTTTCAGCGGTGTACCTTATTATCTAAGTATGATTAATCCAAATGCTTCCTTTGAAGATAATCTAAGAAAAAACATTTTAAGCAATAATTCAGTTTTGTTCAATGAAGTTGAATTTCTGCTAAAGCAGGAGCTTAGAGAAGTAAATCAATATAATGCAATTATAGAATCTATTGCCCTTGGCGATACAAAAATAAATGAGATATATCAAAAAACAGGAATTGAAAAAACTAAACTGCCTTTCTATATTAACAATTTAATAGATCTTGGAATTGTAAAAAAGGAATATCCAGCAACAATTAAAATAAAGGAGCAAGGAAAAACACGATCAGGTATCTATAAAATTGACAACAGCTATTTCAAATTCTATTATGCATATGTTTATCCATACATGTCAGAACTATTAGAAGGCAGTGTGGATATTATCCTTGAAGATGTCATATTGGAACGGCTTCCAATGTTTGTTTCCAATGAATTTGAGAAAATAGCTATTGATAAGGTAAGAGAGCTTGGAAAAGACAAAATCATACCTATCCGCCCTATAAAAATAGGAAGATGGTGGGATAAAGATAAAGAAATAGATATAACAGCCTTTGACATTAAAAACAACTTTCTGTTTGGCGAATGTAAATGGAGAAACGAAAAAATAGGCATGAAGATATTGGAACAACTAAAGACAAAAAGCTGTAATATAGGAGTTCCAGTTAACAGCTCATACTATATACTTTTTTCAAAATCTGGATTCACGGAAGACCTAATAAGATATGCTTCAAATAGCAGCGAGGTAATACTTGTAGATTATTCTGGACATGAACCTCAAATAATTCATATGCCGTCAAAAAATTAATAAAACCCTTTATGGCTCTCACTAGGTGAGAGCTTTTACTTTACCCTGAAATTTGAAAATTGCAACATATTTAGAGGAAAGCAACAATACTTGTTGAATAATACACTATATGGAAAAAGGCATAACTATATATCATAATGTGGTTCCAACACTGATATGCCAATACCATAAAGGGAGGTGGATCTGTATACAATGTCCATATTGGACATGCAGTATGTATGAGAAAATCCTAAATAAGTATTAAAGGAGGTCTATTTTTTATGAAAAAAGAACTTGCACGTAGAGTATTGCCCCTTGTTCTAGTTCTAGCCTTAATCCTCAGTATGAGTGTACAAACAACCATAGTATATGCGGCAGGCATAGACCACAAAATAACATATACAAATGCCAGTGCAGCATCTGTCATACTTCACTGGGGTATAAACGGCTGGCAGAGCGTCAAGGATACCCAGATGACAGCCAAGGGCGGAGGAGTCTTTGAAGCGGTAGTCAATGTAGCAGAGGGCACTACCATTGACTACTGCTACCATATTACATCACCATCAGACTATTGGGACAACAACGGCGGAAAGGATTGGCACACAGTAGTACAAGGCATTGCCCCTACAGTAAGCCTAACATCACCTGCCAATAATACCACCATAACAGGTACAATAAATATCACTGCCAATGCAACAGACAATGTAGGTGTAACCAAGGTAGAATTTTATAAAGGCAGCGAAAAAATAGGAGAGGACACCACATCCCCCTACTCCATATCGTGGAACTCAAGCAGTACAGCCAATGGTGCATATAATCTGACAGCAAAAGCCTATGATGCCGCCAATAATATTGGAGTATCAAGTGCAGTAAGCATTACCGTAGACAATATAGCACCTGCGGGCTTGACAGTACACCTTAAAAAGCCTTCCGACTGGAATACCAACGTAAGAATACACTACTGGAATCTTACTCCAAGCAGTGTGCCAACAAGCGGCTCATGGCCCGGAAAGCTGATGACTCAGGAAGGAAACAACTGGTATGCTTATACTATTGCAGGAGCATCAAGCACCTCCATAGTATTTAATGACAGCAACGGCAAGCAGACAGCAGATTTGTTTGTAAACCAGCCCGAAGCATGGTACTATAATGGCACATGGCACAGCAGCAACCCTGAAAGACCACAGATTCCAGTTATCACAGCATCCCCAGCCTCGGGGACATTTGCCAGCAGTATAAGCGTAGTACTAAGCGGCAGCAACAGTGACGACAGGATTTACTACACAACAGACGGGACAACCCCCACAACAGCTTCCACCCTATACAGCACACCAATCAATATATCCTCCTCAAAAACAATAAAAGCATTTGGTATAAACAAGCTGAACGAAACAGGACAAACAGCATCCTTTCAATACACTATAGACCCAAACAGCGGAACTAACAAAAAAGATTTCAGAGAAGAAACCATATACTTTGTAATGACAACCCGATTCTATGACGGAGACCCGAGTAACAACGTACACTGCTGGGATGATGCCCAAGCTGGAAACCCTGCCAGCGACCCTGCATGGAGGGGAGACTTTAAAGGACTAATAGAAAAGCTGGACTACATCAAGGCACTAGGCTTTACCGCCATATGGATTACACCAGTGGTCAAAAACGCCAGCGGCTATGACTATCACGGATATCACGCCATCAATTTCAAAGAAGTTGACCCAAGATACGAGTCCCCCGGTGCAACATATCAGGACTTGATAAATGCCGCACATGCAAAGGGACTTAAGGTTATACAAGATATAGTATTAAATCATACATCAAACTTCGGCGAAGAAAACATATTCCCAATGTTTAAAAAAGACCCCACAAAGCCAGACACCGTTAACAACCTGATAAAAATAACAGACAAGCTTCCATCAAATTACGACACCATGACTCCGGCAGCTCAGTATGGAGCTAGAATCGGACTTATGAAAACAGAAACCACCAATAATAACATATATCACACTGAAAAATCCCTAAGCTGGGAAAGCTACACCGTACAAACAGGTCAGATCGCAGGAGACTGCGTAGACCTTAATACAGAGGAACCAGCCGTAATAAATTATCTTATAGATGCATACAACAAGTACATTGATATGGGCGTAGACGGCTTCCGTATAGACACTGTAAAGCATATCAGCCGATATGTATTTAATAGATATTTCGTACCTGCATTTATGCAAAAAGGCGGCTCAGACTTCTTCTTGTTCGGAGAGGTATGCTCAAGATACAGAAATGTCTGGAACTCAGGCATACCAGCAATATCCGCCCCCTTCTACACATGGAAAGAATCAAAAGCATACCCCGGCGACACACAGTTTACCTATGCCGCAAACAAAGCATCCGTAGAGCAAAACTGGGCAGACAACTCAACAACAGCAGGACAGTCGGAATCCAGCAACCACTATCTATCCGGCAATAACTATCGTCAACTGGACTATAGCAAAAGATCACCATTAAACGTTATAGACTTTCCAATGCACTGGGCATTCAAGACAGCGGCAGAAGCCTTTGCCATGAACTACGGAGACAAATACTACAGCGATGCCACCTGGAATGTAACATACGTAGACTCCCATGACTATGCACCAGACGGCGCACCCGAAAATCAAAGATTCGCAATGGATCAAAGCACATGGGCGGAAAACCTGAGTCTTATGTACTCCTTTAGAGGAATACCATGTATATACTATGGCTCAGAAATAGAATTCAAAAAGGGCGCACCAATAGACGTAGGTCCAAATGCACCCCTAAGCACCACAGGCAGAGCATATTTTGGAGACCATATCACAGGAAACGTAAACGTACAGGACTTCGGAGTATACACCAATGCCACAGGCGAAATGGCAAACACCCTGAACCACCCACTAGCACAGCATATAAGAAGACTGAACCTTATAAGACATAAAATCCCAGCACTGCAAAAAGGACAGTACTCCCTAGATAATATACAAGGCGGAATGGCATTCAAGAGAAGATTCACCGACACAGCAAATAACATTGACAGCTTTGCACTGGTTACAATCTCAGGAAACGCAACCTTCAACAATATACCAAACGGAACATACGTAGATGCAGTAACCGGCGACACCAAAACAGTAACCAACGGAACACTAACAGCAAGCTGCTCAGGCAAGGGCAACATGCGTATATATGTGCTGAGCTTGGCTGGCAATCCTGCACCGGGGAAGATTGGGGTGAATGGTAGTTATTTGAAGTAGGAAGTATCCTTACCTATGGATGATAGGGAGGAAACTATGGTATAAAAATAATTCCCTCGGATTCGAGGGAATTATTTTTATAATGAGGATTGAGTAGGGATTTATATATTGGAAATGGTTTATGTGAGGTGTAATATAGGTTTTGGCAATTGCAGGTTTGCGCTGATATATGAGTTGTTGAGCTTTGATGTATTGGAAGGTGAGGTGTTAGTTGAACAAAATATGTAACAAGTATTTAAAGTAAATATCTATAAACAGATTTATGTGAAATATGCTATAATTTATTATGGGCATCTTATAACTGCAAAGTATTGCGATATATGCTCGTCAGTATTATTAAATAATTCGTATATGATGCTAAATTAGGTTCATATATGAACTTGTATTGGTAATGCAATAGTATGGAGCCATATGCTGCAGGAATGGGTATTATTGGCCTGATACAGAGGGTTTTTAGTCAAGTTATATAATGCTAGTTAATAAATTAAAACAAAGGAAGTGGCACAGTTTGAAAAATTACTTAGTAGTACAATTTATAAAGTTATTATTCTATCTATTTATTCTTTCAGCTATAGTATTCACTCTATACGTTTATTCAGATGATTAT
The DNA here is from genome assembly GCA_937930535.1 of uncultured Clostridia bacterium. GTDB lineage: Bacteria > Bacillota > Clostridia > Lutisporales > Lutisporaceae > CALGKJ01. The sequence continues at coordinate 20,768 of CALGKJ010000039.1, read as the reverse complement.
GATATTTTTCCATGGGCAACAAAAGATGAGAGTCTGAAGTTTCTTCACTTAGTAATTACTGTTCCTATTCCTCTTATAACTGCATTTTGCGTAGACTTTCTACTTAAACGAAAACCAGGATGTCGCACTAAAGTTATTAAGTTTTTACCACTTATTTGTATTTTATTTATTTCATTATATACTGTAGTTTTTCATCCAAATTCAACTAATGTTAAGTTTGGTTTTGCTCTTGCAATAATTTTGTTCTTCTTTGTTTTATATTTAATGGTTTACGATTTACTAAGAAAATGTGATACACGGGCAAAGTAATAAATTTTTCAGATACTTAAAGTAGAACTTTAAATAAACGACATTTTTCAACACTTAAAGAAGTGGAGTTACGTATAAGAGAATGGTTGGTTTAGCTATTACATAACCAGAGGAAGGCATAGTGCCTTAGGTGGCATTTTGCCACTGGAGCAAGAAATTAGGAGAAATTACTCGGTTATACTGTCCGCCTGAGCCAATACGATTCAAATATAATAAGACTATTTGACAGCACAGGCATACAGGTAGTATCATATTCTTAAAATACATGGAAAACTATTGATAGAAGTATTCATATACCATTTAAGAAAGGAATCTAATATATGAAAAATAAACATTTGCTCACTTTTATGATTATATTATCAATGATTTTATCTACTACTGTAAAAGCTGATACTATTATTGGTACACAAATCGGGAAAATGCTTGCAACAGATATAGTAGCGAAAATTAATGGCAACGTGATACCTTCATATAATATTGATAATAGCATAGTTATATATACTAAGGATTTAAAAAACTATGGCTTTGATGTAATATGGGACACAGAAAAAAGAGAAACTAGAATAAGCAGAAATTTGAGTGCAAAAATAAAGCCATTAAACAGACTTCCTAAGTCTAGTAAAAGAATAGGTGAAGTTTTAGGAGATGTTCTACAAACAGATATTAAAACTTATGTAAATGATATGCTCATTGCTTCATTTAGTGTAAATGGAAATACAGTAATATATTTTAGAGATTTAAAAACTTTTGGAGATATTAGCTGGGATGCAATAAACAAGGTTTCATCGCTTACACTTCCAGATGAAGATATAGTAATATTAGACTCATCAAATCAAAATGCTCCTGAATATAAGCTTATTGGTAAAAAGGGTATAATTAATGTTGAAGATGTTTTTGTAGGTTTTAATAAGTATTCAAATGTAGGCTCAAGACCTATAAGCAGTTCATTGATTAATGATATAGACCAGTTCAATGAGACAATATGTAAAGGAACAGGTACAAGCTTTACCGATTATGGTGATTATACTTTAGGAAAAGAAGATGGATCTAACGCAGAATCCTTAGTTTGCATACAAAGGACTAAAGGATATCCGTCCATTTCTATTAGAAGCTGGGGTATTAGTCAAGAACAATATCAATCAAAGCATATTATTGCCATAATGAATGTAGCTGCTGAAATAATGAGATATTATTCAAAAAGCCTTTTAGATGCAAAAGCTATATGGAGTTATACAGATGATATATTAAGGAATGGAAAAATTATAAACTTTGATAAGTATTATAGGTTTGGGCAGACAAAAGTTAAATTTAATAAGTTACAGGACTTTGGAATTGAAATAGTGTTTTTATCAGATCCGAGAATCGAAAAAGTAGTTTTTATAAGTTCAGGATCAGACCATTCGGCTGCGATTAAGGATGATGGCACATTATGGACTTGGGGTAAAGACCATAATGGACAGTTAGGAAATGGCATTGTAAGCTTTAGTGAGCAAAGTATACCTGTAAGAGTAAAGAGTTTAAGCGATATTAAGATGGTAGCATGTGGTGAATTTTATACTGTTGCTCTTAAGAATAATGGAACTGTGTGGACATGGGGAGATAATAAAATTGGTCAGTTAGGTGATGGTACCTCAATAAGTAAGAAAACACCAGTACAGGTTATTGGGCTGGATAAAGTAAAAAAAATAGCTGTCGGAAAAGCTCATACTGTGGCATTAAAAGAGGATGGAACGGTCTGGACTTGGGGTGAAAACTTTGCTGGACAGCTAGGTAATGGAACAAATATGTATAGTACCACTCCTATACAAGTTGAAGAGTTGAGTGATGTGAAAGATGTAGAAGCTGGTGTGTTCTTTACATTAGCTTTGAAAAATGACGGAACAGTGTGGGCATGGGGATATAATAAAAGTGGTCAACTTGGGGATGGTACTACAGACAGCAAAACCAAACCTACTCAGGTAGCAGGTTTAGAAGATGTAAAGTTTATACGTACGGGTTATTATCACTCTATAGCAATAAAAGATGATGGTACTATATGGGGCTGGGGTCATAACATATATTACCAATTGGAGAAGTCTGGAGCCAGAATAATAACAAGAGCAATTAGATTAACTGAGCTTACACAGGTTGAGGATTTGGCACTTGGTAGTTTTTTTTCCTTTGCACTAAAAAGTAATGGTTCGGTATGGGCTTGGGGTGGAGGAAGTGATTGTAAGATTGGAGATTACTCCTCTAAGATAGCCGCTCCAGTGGAAATAAAAGAATTTAATAAGGCAGTAAATATAAGTATAGGGGGATATATTTCCCATTTTCTATTTGATCCTATAGAGTTAAGCAATCAAATAGTTACAGGTGCATATGTCGGGCCAGATGGGAAAGTATATACAACAACAAAAACTGTTAAGAACTGGTCGTATCCTTTGAGTACAAGGCTTACTGGATTAAATGGATTCATAATTGTAATTAATGATGATGGATCTGTTAACCAATGGGATGGAATACAGATGAGAAAGCTTTGGGATAGTTTCGGAAATTTAATACTAAAGTAAAAATAATAGGTTAAACATAAAGCGTTACCACCATGGTAAACTTCAGTTTTTTGTAAGTTTTTGTGCTCTATCATATATATGAGATAGTCTTTATTGAAGTTAAAAAGCTCTACAACAACTTAAAGGATAAGTGATATTACGTTATTACAACCTAAAAATTAAAATTTTATATTTTGAAAATGACTGAAATTACAATTAAGAACTGAGGTGTTAAGTTAAGCGATTTAATGCCTCAGTTTTCTGGGTTTATATGGGTTACAGCAGATGTGAATACTTTTTTAGCGAGGGAAAATATGATTCAATATACAACAGGCGATTTACTAAAATCATCAGCAGAAGCATTAGTCAATACTGTAAACTGCGAAGGATATATGGGTAAAGGCATAGCGTACCAATTCAAACTTCAATATTCCGAAAACAATATAGACTATGTAAAAGAATGCAAAAAAGGCAACGTCAAGATTGGAAAGCTCCATTACTTTGAAGAAAAAGGAAAACTCATAATAAACTTTCCCACAAAGGATAAATGGAGAGCAAACTCCAAAATTGAATACATTGAACATGGACTTGATGATTTAATTATGCTGATTAACAAGCTGAATATCAAATCCATTGCCATTCCGCCCCTAGGAAGCGGAAATGGCGGTCTTATATGGGCTGAAGTAAAAGCTTTAATTGAGCAGAAGCTTTCGGTATTGAATGATGATATACAGATATATATTTATGAGCCGTCTAAAAATTATGTTTCACAACCATCGGCAGAGCCAAAGCTAAGTATGTCGGCACTCATTCTTATGGAAATAAAGAAACGGTTAGATAAGTTTGACTCCTTGAGACTGCAAAAAACAGCCTATTTTGTAAACATATTTTCAACTCAAAGCTACTTTAATTTCAAAAGACATAAGTATGGACCTTATGACAATTCCATAGCCATAGTCTGCAAAAGCATTAAGGAATTTCAGAAGTACCATAACGTACAAAATACCGAGGAAGCATATAAAATTTTGTACAACAAGATAGTAAGCGGAAGTGTAGAAACCAAACTAGCACAACTGCTTCCGGCTATAGAAAAAGCATCAAGCTATGTAAATGCTATTAAAACAAACCATGAGCTGGAATGCTTGGCTACTATTGTGTATCTGGTTGATGAACAAAAAATACTGACGCAAGAAGAAATATTAAAGTATTTTAAGCAGTGGTCGGAGGATAAGGCAAGCAGATATACTGATGATGAGATTTTAAAAGGCATTTATAAGCTGTATAGCTCAAATCTTATTGAAAAGGCTTTGATGGGGTATGTGGTTGTGAATTAGATATGTCGCTTTTACTTATATAGTAGTATAGATGGACTTTACTTGCTTGTAACTATGAAATATTGTGAATCTGACATTATTCGTATTTGATAAAAGAGGTGTTACTTTGAAGTTAGTGTTTATAATTGGAAATACCGCTGTTGGTAAAATGACCGTTGGACAAGAACTCACTAAAATTACGGATTTAAGATTATTCCATAATCATATGGCTATTGAACCTGTACTGGAGGTATTCGGGTATTTCGATGGAAAAATAATTTCTCGCATAAGAGAAACTGTTTTTGAGGAATTTGCTAAATCCCAACAATATGGATTGATCTTCACATATATGTGGGCATTTGACCAGCAATCTGACTGGGATTATGTAGACCATGTCTGTGATATTTTTAGAAAACATAATGCTGAGATATATTATGTAGAACTTGTAGCCCATCAAGAAATTAGGTTACAAAGGAATATTACTGAAAATCGTCTAAAAAATAAAGCATCTAAACGAAAGATCGAAATGTCAAATCAAAGACTTTTAAATGATGATAACAATTATCGTTGTGTTAGCAATGACGGTGAAATTACATTTGATAACTATATAAAAATAGATAATTCCAATCTTTCAGCGGAAATTGTTGCACAGATGATAAAAGAACGATTTGAGTTATAATATATCGAAAACAACTATAAACTTAAATAAGCAATGTTTAGAAAGTACGAAATGAATAAGTTAAGTTTTATGGTTGCTTCCCAATACCAGCATATAAAGAATTTCTATTTTTTTAATTCATCTTATAATTTTAAAAAGCATTAATAATTCAGTAGCTTTATGAAATACAAAATATATGGAGGTACATATGAACAAATTATTAATACCAATCGCCATTATATCTATAGTTATTGTAGTAGCAGCATTCTTCTTCGGCAACCAACAGAAGAAAAGCAAACCAACCCTACTTGAGGATATTGGCACTGCTTCCGAGTGGATATCACAAGCGTTAAATAGCTCTGGGTATAAAGCTGACTTTTCGGTCGAAAGTCTCAAAGAGATTGACAGGTTCTTTGACGAGAACAGCAAAAACGGAAAAGCAACACCAGATGGTTTATTATCAAAAAATTTGGGACAGCGTATGTTTGCATTAGGCTGCTATGTTGGTGAAGTAATCAAACGTAACTATGGTGGAGAGTGGATAACTAACGATAATGAGCCCAACGGCGAGATAGATATTCAAGTAAAGCTGGAAGATAGTTCAATTATTTTGCCAGTTCATAAGGTTATGAAGAGATTCCAGAATGGTGAAGAAGATAGTATTTATGCATATGGATTTGTACTTAATTCAAAAAATCTTGTAGAATTTAAGCTGTAAGTTGCAATATACATATACATGCGGATTAAATCAGATTGAAGTAAAATCAAAGAACATAACACTAATTTATACGGATGCCTATAGACTCCAGCATAATATTATACATAAACCTTGATAAATTTTTCGATAAGACTGGCAGTGGAGGAGGTTGCTTTATGGATGAGAAAATGACATTTTGCGAAGATTGTAGAAAAGATGTCACCTACTCCGTAGAATACGTTTTAATGAAAGGTACATTGAAAGGCGAACAATACAGTTATAATGGAAAAAAAGCAACATGTGCTGAATGCGGTGCTGAGGTGTATGCAGCGAAGATTGAGGATGCAAACTTAAAAGCATTGTATGATGTATACAGAGAAAAGAATGGTATTTAGCTGATACTAATTCGATAATTATGCAGTATATTAAAACAATAAGCTTTCTTACAATAGAACTTACCTCTATTGTGCGAAAGCTTGTAAATTTTACTTCACAAATACAACTAAATTTTGAATATTATAGACTAACATTGCCTATTTATCCACATCCCACATTACCTATCAACATTTTTCTCAATCAACTCCATAAACATTTCAGGAGCAACTATTTTCACTCTGGGATTTTGTTTCAGTCTATTTATAACCTCCTCCACATTGCTGACACTTTTAGTCCAAACATGAACATAAACAAATGTATATGCGTCGGGACTAGATGCATTTACCTGCCCCATTTTAACCCTGTTATTAATTTTTTCTATTAACTCCTCTTCATTTTGAAGATTATCCCAGAGTAAGTCTCTGCAAGACACTATGGGTTTATTATTAGACCACAAAATTTTGCCTTGGTACTCATCATGTCTATTAAAGTCCAGATAAAATAGCCCCTTGATACTAGATTTTTCAGTAAATTTATTCCAAAGCTTAATATTATTGAATGCCCCATCATCTATTATGGCTATATACCTTTCATTCACTTTTTCCATATAATCACTTAATGTATCTATATACATATTTAGCTTGCTTCTCTTAAACTTACTTGGATACATATACCCATTTCCAGAGGGGGATACAATAAAGCTGTTGTTAGCACTTCCGCTATTCATAGATTTATGATACAAGTTAAGAACTGTAGGTGCTAAGTAATATAAAGATGGGCTCATAGTCCAACATAAATTTAGTTTATCTCTATTTGGATGCCCATACCATTTACTATTACTATAGTTGCTTCCAAGATTCCATTGCTGATTGTCTCCATCAGACATCATAAATGTTACATAGTGATAATTTTCTCCTTTGGGAACTTCTAATAAAGGCTTTTTATCCACAGGCATTGAGGGGAAAGCACTTAAGGTAGATAAATTATATGACCAGTCTGCTGCAACCACGCTTACCCCATGCTTTGAAGCAGTACTTACATTAATAAATTCATCGGGCCCCCAGCCTAAGCAAATAGAATTATATTCCATGGAAGAAAATACTCTATCTCTAAGAATTGTTTTGTCTTTGCTGTTCTCATAAAAAACCAGAGATTTACTCATTATAGCATAATCTCTCAAAGGAGCATCTATTTGAGGAGAAAGCTGGATTACTACCGAGTGATTCAACCCCTTATTCCACAAATTATCATATGCCCAGCTCTCGTCCGTATTTCTGCAATCTCCTTTAAGCTTTGTTATACCTTTATCCAATACTTTAGCTTCTATGGCTTCATCAACAACTATGGCTTTATTTAAGGCAGCAAGAGAACAGGCATTATTTATTGAGGGGTCATCTGATATTTTACTGCTGTAAAGTACATACCCATCTATATAATCCTTGTATATATCTAACAATTGCCAAGGCTCTGAGAGTACTTTATAAGAAACATTATAATTATTTTTTAAATCCTCCAGCCATATTTTATAATCAGGATGAGCAGTACTAAGTGTATATATCTGATAAGAGCTTTTGTCATTAACCAGCCCCTGTAGGCTTGCGATCATGGTTCTCTCGCTAGGGGTCATAGAATCTTGAGACACAACATATAAAGACTTTGGGATTATTGGATTCTTTTTATAATCGGAATGAATATTTAGTTGTCTGTCGGACATATTTAATTCATCTGATTCTTTAAGGTTTAGCTTTCTACTATTTTTTATAGTCGTTAAGTCTAAGCTATTCCGAAAGTTTCCCGACAAAATATTATTATAAGCTGATGAGTCTAAAACGAAATCTACATCCTTCCCTTTAACAGCTTCTGGTACATTATTATTTATGACCCTGCTTACTACAAAAAATGAAAAAGCAGCTATTAGAAGAATTGATGAAATAGACAAAGCTATTTTCAGTTTTTTATGCAATAATAATCCCTTCCTTCTTATCAAATAAATAGTATATATTAATAAACATAGTATACGGCAGCATACTCATTTTTATTTATAGCGTTAATTATAAAGTATAGTGAAACAGCCGTAAAATTTTTAATGAACCTAGTCAAAAACTTATCTGACGATCCCCAAGTAACAATTGTAATACATCCCATAAAATGTTATAATACTCATATAATTTTGCATAAGAGGGATAACATATGAAAAAGCTGACACTTAAAGACGTAAAAATACTTGGCGAAGGTCCCCAGATTAAAAAAGCTATATTAGAAAAAAGCAAGAGCATAAAGGCATTTCATGAGGAGTATAACGTTGAGATGCCTTATGATTCCTTTCGTTCCTATGTACATAGAGATTTTATAAACTCCTCTACCTTTAAATATATTATAGTTAAGCTGTTGGACGTAGATTATAACGATATAGTGCTGACCAAGCCTCAGCAGATTCAAAAGTATGCCCAAATCATATATGACAACATATGGATGTATGATGAGGAAGAAGACCAGAAAATGATGAACTATCTGGTTGACCAGTGCAAGCTCCATGAGCTGCCTACCCAAGAGGGTATGATGTACAGAGCTAAGGCAAAAAACTACTATTATACAAATAGAATGAAACGCGGGGTAGAATACTATGAGTACGCTATGGACACTCTGCCTCCCTACGAAATAAACAGGAAGATATTTTTCTACTGCGAGCTTGCATATGACTACGTAAGAGAAAATATGCCCCAGACGGGAGAAAAGAAGTTCAGAGATATACAGGATTTGGTAGAGGAACATAAAGAAAAGCTGGATAAGAATACACTATTTTACTATAACTACTGGCGAGGTATAACGTATGCAAATATCAAGAAGAATATCGTTGCCAGAGGATATTTTGAAAAAGCTTTAGAGTACGCCGTAAAAAACTATGAAAAAGCAAAGGCTATTTCAAACATAGGGCTTACATATAAAAAGCATAAGAACTATGATGAAGCACTTAAGAAATACAATGAGGCTTTAAATTATTATGACGAGGAAGATATATTAACTACAGCCTCAGTTTATAACAATATAGCAATGGTTTATAAATCTATCAAGAACTATCCTAATGCAATTGCAAATGTGCATAAAGCCTTAGAAATATCCGAGAAAGAATATAGTTTAGGTAAGCATCTAATATATGTATCAACAAAAATTGAGATAGAAATGGATATGGGAAATCATGAAGCATATAAAGAGTTCCTTAGTCTGCTGTTAAGCACAAAGGGCAAGCATATATATAGTAAACCATATGTTCTAAATGATATACTATCCTTTATAGAAGTTATGGATGATATACATTGCCTGTATGAGCTGTCTGATGTTATAATTGAGCTTAGAGATGCTGCCACCAGTGAAGGCTATATAAATGGCTTGTTTGAATGTCTGGGGAATGTGTATTATAAAATCAGAAAAAAGACTGAGGGAGGCTGCCATGAAAAAGCTAAGTAAACCCATAGTTGCAATATTATTAGTTGTTAGTCTGGTGCTTTCTGCTGCTATTGTATCCTTTGCAGGTGACGATGGGGACCCGGGAGGACATAAATGCATATATATTCCTATAGTGCAGCGGTAAAAACTTCAACCAGATTATTGAGGAAGCACACTATATTGATTAGTGGTGCTTCTCTTTGCATTTTTGGAGCATGCTTCAAGCTGTATATAGCATTATTTACATTAAAAAAATTCTATCCCTTTAAAAGTATAGTAAGCAGATGATACAGTATAACTTTCTAAAAACAATACATAAGACATATTCCAGCAATAAGATAATGGTAATTTACTTTGTAAGCGATTTACACTATTTCTTTTTCTTAGTCTGCTAAGAAAAGCTAGTAATTTCAATGTGTTATGATTGCATAATTCAAGGAAATAGATAAACTCTCATTAAGAGAAGCACTGATGGGAAGTATGTGTAAATATATGGAACAAAATTCTTGTTCGAGTTATTGCACATTTTTCTACAAGAGTGTATAATCCAATTAAGTGGACGATATTGACGATTACAAACTAGGAGGTGAGCATGTTAGCAGCAAGATATCTTCAAAAAAAGTGATAGGCTGGATTTCTCCAGCCCCCCAGCATATACCATAAGGTACACCATGCAAAGTTATCCTTATGTATATGCTAATAATATTATCACTTTTTTCAGAATATTACAATACATTCCACTTAAAAACTATTAAATTTATTAGCTGGAGGGATAATATTATGATTAATTTTCGTTCTTTAATTTATTCGGACATTGAAATGCCTCCTGAACCGGAAGAATCTGAGATACAACCTATTTCGGATGAGGATTACGACGAAACGCATTATATAGTGTATTAATAAAAAGTTAAGCAAGTATAAAAAAACAGCTTCCAAGATAAAAATATCAAGGAAGCTGTTTTTATTATTAAGACATAAGCTATAGCAGCTTTTCCATCAAAACCTAAAGCATTTTTTGGTTCTAAATAACCAATTAATCCCCAGTTATAAGAAGGAAATTTAAGCTTCTTAGAGAATATTTATAATTACATAGAAAATTATAAATAATATTTGTGTTTATTTCACAAAACCTTGGAGGTAAATCATGAAAAAAATTAAAACAGAAGATAGTATTGGAATGGTACTCGGTCATGATTTAACAAAAATAGTGCCCGGAGAGTTTAAGGGGGCAGCATTTAAAAAAGGTCACATAATAACGCAAACGGATATTGATACTCTGAAAAAAATGGGAAAAGACCACATATATATATTTGAGCTTGGAGAAGGACAGATACACGAGGATGAAGCGGCGGTCACAATGGCTGAGTCTGCTTCCGGCAAGGGTATTACACTGACTGAGCCCTCAGAAGGCAAGGTTAGCTTTGTGGCAGCTTATAATGGACTGCTCAAAATCAATCGAAATATATTAAACAAGGTAAATTCAATAGAGCATGTAAGCATGGCAGTAATGCACAACAATACAGAAGTAAAAAAGGGGCAGATAGTAGCAGGAACAAGGATAATACCGCTGGTCACTCAGCGAGCCAGAGTGGAGGAAGTGCAAAAAATATGTCAGCAGGAAGGCAAAATAATCTATGTAGAGCCTTTTAAGAGACTTAAGGTGGGAGTAGTAATAACAGGCAATGAGGTGTATTACGGCAGAATACAGGATAAATTTGCCCCTGTCATAAAAGAAAAAATGGAGTATTATGACTGTGATATAGTTGATATCCTATATGCGCCGGACGATGCGGAAATTATTAAGCAATCCATATTAGAGCTTATTTCACAGGGTGCAGACACAATAGTCACTGCTGGAGGAATGTCAGTAGACCCAGATGATGTAACCCCAGAGGGTATACGTTCAACAGGAGCTGATGTAGTCAGCTATGGCGCACCGGTACTTCCGGGGGCAATGTTCATGCTCGCATATCTCAATCACATACCAATAATGGGCATACCAGCATGTGGAATGTACCATCGGACTACAGTTTTTGACCTTATATTTATACGAGTACTTACAGGCGAGAAAGTGAAAAAAGAAGATATATCTGAGCTGGGATACGGCGGATTTTGTACTCATTGCAAGCCCTGCAATTATCCTAAATGCTCCTTCGGGAAAGCATAATATTTTCATTGATTGCTGTTGAAAAGTCGGGTAGACCAACTTTTCATTCAGGTTAATATGAAAATAGAGCTGCGTCTGTCTAGGGTCGTTGCCTGAGACTTGCTCTATTTTCATTGATTGCTGCTGAAAAGTCGGGTAGACCAACTTTTCATTCAGGTTAGGAGGAACAAATAATGAACATAATGCAAAAGGCGGCAGAGCTTATAGAAAAAAGGATACCCTTTGCCCTTGCTACTGTTACAGCTTCAAGAGGCTCTACACCTCGTTCTACCGCTGCCAAGATGATTGTCCTAAAGGATAAAACAATATTTGATACCATAGGCGGAGGTATAGTTGAGGCAAAGGTTATAGATGAAGCGGCAGCGGCAATAGCGGAGGGAAAACCCAGAAAGCTTGAGTACAGGCTTAACAATAAGGTTCAGGGCGGACTTGATATGCTGTGCGGCGGCGATTTGGATGTTTTTATTGATGTGTACAATGCAAACCCTCATGTTGTTATTGTAGGCGGCGGTCACGTAGGATATGCATTAGCCAAAGCAGTTATACTGCTGGGCTGGGAATATTCGGTCATAGAGGAAAGAGAAGACTACAGCAGTGATCAGCGTTTTGAGTCAGCAAGAAATATTTACAGAAGCGGAGATTTAGAAGTCCTTTCTAATATAGAGTTTGATGAAAACACATATATAGTCATTGTTACCAAGGATCATGACAAGGAGTCTTTAAAACGCATCATTCAAAAGAGTCAGCAACATAGTATTCAGGAGCATTTTATTCCAGCGTATATAGGAATGATTGGCAGCAGAAGAAAGGTAAAAATTGTATTTGATGCCTTAGCTGCCGAGGGCATACCTAGTGAACTGCTAAACAAGGTGTATGCACCCGTTGGACTTGATATAGGGGCGGAAACCCCGGAGGAAATAGCTATAAGTATTGTTTCTGAAATGATTAAAATAAAAAATGCAAAGACAGGCAAAAGCTTAAGTGATTTGAGGTGATAAAATGAAAAAAACTATTGTCATAAGAGGCGGAGGGGATATTGCCAGCGGCATAGCCCATAGACTTAAAAGCTCTGGATTCGACGTCATCATATTGGAAGTATTAAAGCCCACAGTAATCAGGCGGACTGTTGCTTTTGCAAATGCAGTTTTTGAAGGCAAAATGACCGTAGAAAACATAACAGCACGCTTGGCAGGCAGCCTTGACGAGATAAAGCAGATAATAAGCAGCGGACAGATACCAGTAGTAATAGATCCCGAGGGTGAGACCATAAGCAGACTTAAACCCAGAATCTTAGTAGATAGTATATTGGCTAAGAAAAACACAGGCACCACCAAAAACATGGCTCCTATAGTCATAGCAGTCGGGCCGGGTTTTACAGCAGGTGTTGATGTGCATGCTGTAGTGGAAAGCAAGAGAGGGCACTATCTAGGCAGCGTAATATACTCAGGCAGAGCCTTTGCGGATACAGGCATCCCTGGTGAAATAAAAGGATATTCAGAGCAGAGAATCATAAGGGCATGTGACAGCGGCATCATGTTAAACCAAAGGCATATAGGTGAGCTGGTGCTGGCTGGAGATGTTATAGGCACTATTAATGGTAATGATGTGACAGCACAGATTAACGGCGTTTTAAGGGGACTTATACAAAACGGAAGTGATGTATACAAGGGTATGAAGATAGGTGATGTGGATCCAAGAGGAGAGGTGGACTATTGCAGCAGTATATCAGACAAAGCCAGAGCAATAGCTGGCGGAGTTTTGGAGGCTGCATTGAGCTTGGAGTCCAAAATGCGTTAGCCAAAATGCGTTAGCCAGAATGCGTTAGCCAAAATGCGTTAGCCAAAATGCGTTAGCATTAAGAATGGGGGAATCGAAATGTTAGCTTCCAGTGGAATTACAGTAAGTCAAGCCTTGAATATAGAGACATTAAAAAATGCAAAGGTTATTGCTGGCATAAATGGCTTGGAAAACATTATTACAGGGGTAAATATAATGGAGGTCCCGGATATAGCTAATTGGGTTAAAAGCGGAGAGCTGCTTTTGACAACAGCATATTCATTAAAGGATAATAAAAAGGCTTTAATCAGCCTGATATCAGATTTGCACAAAAAAGGTTTGGCATGTATAGCAATAAAAACTAAAAGGTACATAGAAAGTATTCCACAAGAAGTAATAGATACAGGCAATAAGCTGGGGTTCCCTATTATTGAGCTGCCTTTCGATATTGCGTTTTCTGATATTACAAGTGCCATACTAAGGGAAGTCTTTGACAAACAAACAGGGATACTTCTAAAGCTGGAGGAGATACATAATAAGCTTATGGGGGTTGTTTTATCAGGGGGAGGACTCAAGGATATTTGTGATGCCCTTTTTGGAATAATTGATAATCCTCTGATAGTAAAAGACTATGTTTTTGGGAGGAATATGAAAATAACCTCTGCTAACCTTGATAACAAGGTAAGAACCGTAATTAATAGCATAATCAGTGCAAAGAACACCTTTGAAGAGACAGCGTTTAAGTGTGACGAGCAGTATATGCATATAAATGAAAGAATGCATCCCCTAAGTGAAACAGGTGGCTGGGACAGATATATATTTCCCATAGCTGCGGGACAAAGAACCTACGGAGAAATACAGGTATTATGTGTTAAACGGAAAATGACACCTGTAGATATCAGGTCTGTTCAATATTCCTGTGCCATAATTGCCCTTGAAATAATGAAGCAGATGACTATATTTGAGGTTGAAAGCCGGCATAAAAACGAGTTTATGGAAGAACTGCTGTCCATAGACCCTTCCATTCGTACCGGCGCAGTTCAAAGAGTAGGTATATTCGGGCTTGAGGAAAATTTAAAGTACATTGCTGTGGTAATGTTTGTAGAAAATATAAAAAACTGGTATAATAATATGGCTGATAATAAGGAGCTATGGTATGCCAATAAGATAATACAAGCAATAGAAGGGGAGCTAAAGACTGCAAGGCATAAGGCATTAATATCAAGCAAAGGAGATAACATAACCCTGCTTATTGGCTTTTCAAGCACTGATGAGGAACAGGAGCTTAAAAAGAAAAGCATTGAAATGGCAGAAAGAGTATTTAATATAGTGGAAAGAAGCAGCAACGGTGCATCCTGCTTTATGGGAATAAGCAGATGTACTAAAAATATATCAGAGCTTTATAAAAGCAATGAGGAAGCAAAAAAGGCGTTATCCTTTAGTAAGATATTCCAGAATAACAGAGTAATACACTATGATGATTTAGGCATTTTCAGACTGCTGTGTATGGAGCATCAGGAAAATGAAATAAAGAAATTCTGTCACGAAACCGTAATGCCCCTTTTGGAATACGACAAAAACAAGGATGGTGAGCTGGTTAAGACCCTCAGAACTTACTTTGAGTGCGGAGGAAATCTGAAACAGGTGTGTAAAAAGATGTATATACACTATAATACGATTTTGTATAGAATACAAAAGATCCAGCAGATAACTAACATGGATTTGTCGGATTCCAACAGCAGACTGAATCTTGAGATAAGCCTCAAAATCATGAGCATGATTGGAAACGTAGTAGACAACTAAGGATATGTTAAACATATACAAAATAATATCCAAATAAAACGTTATCTTTGTAATAAATTAACAAAGGGTTAATATATTTAGAATAGAATTATATATTATAAAGAGAAACAACTTCAAAGATAAATGGCGCTGCGAAATTCTAATAATGTAAAATCTTTGACACCATTTATATAGCTATAAGTAGGTATTAATATTATGGATTACAATATAACTGTAGAAAAGCTTGGAAAGGCAGCTTATGATTTGATATGTGGAGCAAAAGAGCCGCCAACCGTACATTCAGTATTTACAAATGCCATAAATTTAAAATATCAAGAGGACTATATTATTACAATACTTCCTCAAAATCATAGCTGCGGAACTCAAACTATAATTTTATCAGAAGCCACCTTTAAAATCTTGAGGAGCAGCAGGCTTCAAGCTGGCGAAAGCTTCGAAATGGATTTAAAAGAGTGGGCAAAAGAGGATTATGTCATAGATCTGACAATTCCTGATAAGCTGTATCTTAATAATGAGCTTAGTATAACAAATAACATAAAATGTTGTCTTGATGAAATGAAATGCAGCTCCAATCAGGATGGATTAGCCTCTTGTCTTTTTGGCAGAGAGAATATTTATACTAAGCTGTTGAGTACTAAGCTGTCACAAATAGATTTACATATTATAGAGCAGGATGAAAGCAAGCTGTCAGATAAGCTGTGCAGTATACTAGGGTTGGGACCTGGGCTGACTCCCTCAGGTGATGATTTTATATATGGAGTTTTATCTGTTCTTTTTTACTATAATAGGCTTTCAGGCAAATCCAGTGATTGGCTGTCACTAGCAGCAGCGAGGATTTCCAACGCAGCCAGAAACCTAACCACAGTCATAAGCTATAATATGCTTCGCTCCTGTATAAATGGCGAGTTTAGCGAATATATCAAAAATCTTTTAATAGGAATACTATACGGCAATAACGTAGAGCCGCTGCTTAAAAAGGTTTTACAGATAGGCAGCAGCTCAGGTGCGGATATTGCAGCCGGAATATTATATTGCTTAAAAATCTTAATGATAAAGGAGGAATAGAATGAGCTCAAAATGCTTAATAAAAAAGAATTCCTACTACGATTCTGTAACACTTATGATAATAACCAAGGAAGTTGAAGCAGTAGCAGGAGTTGAAAATGCAGTAGTTGTTATGGGTACGGAGCATAATAAAGAGCTTTTGGACAATGTGGGCTTGCTCAATGAAGAAACTACAGCGGCTTCCCCTAATGATTTGATTATTGCAGTAAAAATGAAAAATGACAACATATTTGAACAGATCGTTCAAAAAGTTGATGAGCTTTTAAATAAAAAGAAAACAGAGGCAGGAGAGGACTATTGTCCGCCGACTCTTGACAGTGCAGTAAAGTTTATGCCGGATTCAAATTTAGTCATTATCTCGCTGCCCGGTCAGTATGCAGCAGCAGAAGCAAAAAAGGCACTGCTTAAGGATAAGCACGTACTGCTTTTTAGTGATAACGTATCTATAGAGCAGGAAAAGGAGCTTAAGGAGCTGGCTGTAGAGAGGGGTCTTCTTATGATGGGACCTGACTGCGGTACTGCCTGCATCAACAACGTACCCTTAGCCTTTGCCAATGCAGTAAAAAGCGGCTGTATAGCAGTAGTTGGCGCATCAGGTACAGGTACACAGGAAATCATGGTGCAGATAGACAAGTTTAACGGCGGTATATCACAAGCAATAGGTACTGGCGGGAGAGACTTAAAAGCAGAAATAGGCGGGCTGATGATGATACAAGCTATAAAAGCCTTGGCACAGGACGAAAATACCAAGGTAATAGTGTTGGTTTCCAAGCCTCCAGCATTAGAGGTAGCTGAAAAAGTACTAAAGGTACTAAAGGAAACAGGAAAAAAAGCAGTAGTAGACTTTATCGGAGGAGACGAGCAGCTTGTACTAAAGTATGGCTTTTTACCTGCTGCTACTCTGGAGGAAGCGGCATATAAAGCAGTTCAGCTTTGCAGCAAAACCTATGAAGAAGTTTTAAATTCCACAGCTCCAGATTTTACAGATAGTATAGAGCTTGTAGACAATATGGCTAAAGCAGAAGCACAAAAGCTTAAGCCTAATCAAAAATATCTAAGAGGCTTATACTCAGGAGGTACACTCTGCGATGAAGCCTTAAAGCTTTTTACAAAGGAAATAGGCGAGATATATTCAAATATCCCTTTAGAGCCGGAATATAAGCTTCCAGAAAACACAACAGGCTATAAAAACTGTGCAATAGATTTGGGTGATGATGAATATACCGTTGGAAGACCTCACCCCATGATTGATTCCTACGCAAGACAGCAGATGATACTAAAGCAGGCTGAGGATCAGGAAATGGCAGTTCTGCTAATGGACATAGTACTGGGCTACGGCTCAAATGACGATCCAGCAGGAAGCTTATTCAATGAGATAAAGCGAGCAAAATCAGAGTTTGAAGCCAGAGGTCAATACCTATGTGTGGTTGCAGGAATATGCGGAACAGAAAATGATCCCCAAGACTATGCCGAGCAGGTGCGAAAGCTTAAGGAAGCAGGCGTTATAGTAATGTCAAGCAATGCACAGGCAGTAAGATTTGCAATCAAGGTATTAAAGGAGGTGGCAGCTTGTCAAAGGTAAATGAGCTTTTCAGACAGGATTTAAAGGTAATAAATATGGGACTGAAATCCTTCTCCCAAGACCTTAAAAAACAAAATACAGAAGTTCTGCAAGTAGACTGGAGACCACCGGCAGGCGGCAACCCCAGAATGATAGAGCTTTTGAACAGGTTGAAAAATAAGAAATGATTCACTTCTTATTGCCATAATATACATAGGGAGGTAGAGAATTTGATCGAGCAGTTAATACAAAAGGCCAATGAGCAGGTATTGGAAATAATACAAAACACACAGCCAGTAATAACAGGCATAGGCACAGCCTTGGATGTAGTGCCCGGAATGACAAAAACAACCATACTTCACGCAGGACCTCCAATAAAGTGGGAAAACATGAGCGGCCCCCTAAAGGGCGCAGTTATGGGTGCTCTTATATATGAAGGACTGGCTGCCAATGCAGAGGAAGCAGAAAAGCTTGCTGCATCAGGGGAAATAAAGTTTGATCCATGTCATCACCATAATGCAGTAGGACCCATGGCAGGAGTAACCTCAGCCACCATGCCAGTATGGATATTGGAAAACAAAAGCTACGGCAATAAAGCATACTGTACCTTAAATGAAGGCTTGGGAAAGGTGCTCAGATACGGAGCATACAGCAGCGAGGTTATTGACAGACTCAAATGGATGGAAAATACATTAGCTCCTGTACTTAAAGAAGCATTGGAGCTGCATGGACCTATAGATTTAAAAACAATGTTAGCTCAGGCTATACAAATGGGAGATGAAGGACATAACAGAAACAAAGCAGGAACTTCCCTTCTAATCAGAGAACTAGCCCCATTTATAGTAAAAACTTCATTCCATGAGGATGATAAGGCGGCAGTGCTTAAGTTTATGCATAGCAACGACCATTTCTTCCTAAACCTGACAATGCCTGCATGTAAATGTACACTTGATGCAGCTATGGGAGTAAAATACAGCACTATAGTTGTTACTCAGGCAAGAAACGGCACAGAATTTGGTATAAGAGTAAGCGGCTTGGGAGAACGCTGGTTTACTGCTCCCTGCAATGCAGTAAAGGGACTATATTTCCCCGGCTTCACAGAAAAAGACGCTAATCCAGATATCGGTGACAGCGTTATAACAGAAACTGCCGGAATAGGCGGCTTTGCAATGGCAGGAGCTCCTGCAATAGTGCAGTTTGTAGGCGGCACGCCAAAGGATGCAGTAAACTATACAACAAGCATGTATGAAATAACAGAGGGTGAAAACAAGTCCTATGTAATACCCTTCCTTAATTTCAGAGGTACACCCACTGGAATAGATATAAGAAAAGTAATAGAAACAGGAATATTGCCAATAATAAACACAGGAATAGCACACAAAGAAGCCGGAGTAGGTCAAGTAGGCGCAGGCTTGGTGCATCCTCCACAAAAATGCTACGAAGATGCTTTAGAAGCATTTGTACAGGAAATGGAAAAAGAAGGAGTTATTTAAGATTTTTATATAATGATATAAGAATACCTTGTGGAAAGACTTACAATTCGTTAATGAAACGAAGGAAAAGTTGTATCAACTGTTTGAGCTAACTATAAAATCATACCTGTAAAACTAACAGCAGTATACAGCTTTCAGCATGGTATCTAATAGTTGGGCGAGTTTTGATACGACCCGTAGTGAATTTACAAATTGTTAGTTTTGTAACATTCAGTATTTGTTATCATTATATAAAAATTAGCAAAATAATGGAACATAAACACATATGAAAGGATGTTATTATGGGAAGAAAACCTCTGGAGCACATAAAGGTTTTAGATTTCACCAGAGTATTGGCAGGTCCATATTGTACAATGATGCTTGCCAACATGGGCGCAGAGATAATCAAGGTGGAAAGACCAGATACAGGTGATGATTCAAGAGACTTCGGGCCTTTTATAAATGGACAGAGTGCATACTTTATAAGTATAAACAGGGGTAAGAAAAGTATCGCTGTAGATTTAAAGTCAAAAGAAGGAATAGAAATAATAAAAGAGCTGGTTAAACAAGTAGACGTAGTAGCTGAAAACTTCAGACCAGGGACAATGGAAAAGCTTGGACTAGGCTATGAAGTTCTCAAACAAATAAATCCAGCAGTAATATACGCCACAATGTCCGGCTTCGGGCAATCTGGACCATATTCAAAACGACCAGCTTATGATATGATAGTACAGGGCATGGGCGGTATAATGAGTATTACCGGCAATCCTGACGGCGAGCCTGTAAGAGTGGGAACCTCAATAGGCGACATAACCGCCGGTATGTTCGGAGCTTATGGAATAGTTACAGCCCTGCTGGACAGAACCATTACAGGTGAAGGCAGAATGGTTGACGTAGCTATGTTTGACGGTCAGGTAGCAATACTGGAAAATGCAATTGCAAGATATACAGCACTTAATGAAATACCAAAGCCGCTAGGTGCAAGACATCCTTCTATAGCTCCCTTTGGTGCTTTCAAAACCTCAGACGGCTATCTTATAATGGCATGCGGCAACGACTCCCTATGGGAAACCTTCTGCAAGGTGGTTGAAAGACCAGACCTATTGGAAATGGAAGAGTTCAAAACCAATGCATTAAGAACTAAAAATGTTGATATGCTGAAAAACCACATTGACGAAATCTTAGTGAATAAAACTACTGCTGAATGGAATGAGTACCTTAATAAAAAGGGAGTTCCATGCAGTCCCATAAATACAGTAGATAAGCTGTTTACAGATCCACAGGTAGAAGCAAGAAAAATGCTTGTAGAGGTTGAACAGCCGGGAGCAGGCAAGCTGAAAATAGCTGGAAACCCAGTAAAGCTTTCAGGCATGGAAAAAGAAATATCAGATGACCCAGCTCCAGATATAGGAGAGCATACAGAACAGATATTAAAGGATTTGCTTGGGTTATCAAAGGATGAAATTGATAGTTTTAAAAATAAAAATATAATAAAATAACATGAGTTCGATACAAATAAAGAAAGTATAGATATTATGTAATGAACCTTGTGTAGAGACTTAGAAATTCTTAACGCAGCGGAGGAATAATTGCGTCAAGT
>CALGKJ010000038.1 GCA_937930535.1 uncultured Clostridia bacterium | reverse complement strand
GAATAAATATAATAAATTTTTTACAGATATAGTTTTTGAACGTGAGCATCTCCCTGCGTTTTTAAAGAAATATGATTTAATTACAGATGATTGCAGATTAGATACTTTGACTAATGATTCTAAATATAGTATAAAGGGCGTTATAGTCAAGGATTATTGTAATGAGCTATTTATTTACAATCAAAATAATAACAAGCAGTATATAGTAGATTCGGAGTTTCGACAAGTATTAGACTTTCTAGCAGAGGACACAAGTAAAAAGGAAATACAAAAATACCTGTTAAGTCTAGGCACTGATATGGAAACTATCGAAGCTGTTATGTGCTTTTTAGAGGAGTTGTTTTCAAAACCATGCTGAGAATTCTGCGTAATAAAAATTATTTATTATTATTATCTGGCAAAGCTGTTTCTGCTTTTGGTGATCTTATAAATGATATTGTTTTTATGTGGTACATATTATCTATAACAAACTCCTATATAACAGCCGCCTTTAGTTTTGTTATTAATTTTATACCCAGCATTATTTTTTCAAGCTTTGCTGGATATTTGGCAGATAAGAAAAATAATAAGCATATAATCGTGGCATGTGATTTTTGCAATGGTGTACTAGCCTTTCTGCTTTTAATATCCATCTATATGAAAGCACCAATTGCAGCTCTATTTGTTATATCGTTTTTTATGTCTACATTAGATGTTTTCTTCTCTATTTCCAGCAGTACTTTAATACCTAAAATAGTGGATAAGGATGATCTGCTAAAGGCAAATTCACTTAGCAGTACTGTTACAAAGACTATAGGGATCATTGCTCCTATATTGGGTGGATTTTTATACACTATCTTTAGTGTTAGTCTAATATTCCTAATAAATGCAGTAAGCTTTATTGTATCTGCCTGCTTTGAGTGCTTTATCAAGGTTGAGTATTCTAAGAATATCGGTTTAAATAAACCCAATAAAAATACTGTAAAAAATATTTTTATTGGGTTTAAAAAGGTAAATGACTACAGGTTTATTAAATTTGCTTGTATTACAGGGGGAAGTATTCTTAACTTTATACTAGCTCCTCTTGCATTGTATATGCCTGTATATATCAAGGATATATTAAGGATTTCACCCATATACTACGGAACATTAATTACAGCTATACCAATAGGCGGCATATTATGCTCTGTTTCTTTTTTCGCTAGTAAAAGAAAGGTAAATAAGTACCTGATGGTATGTATTGGATTCTGCTTGGAGGGCTTTGGCTTAACTTTATTTGCATTAAGTAAAAGCTTAGTGATGGCATATGTTTCTATGCTTGTATTTGGAGTGGCTATCAGTTTAACTGGTATAAATTTAAGCACTATTATACAGGAGGAAATACCGAGGGATATATTCGGCAGAATCAACGGAACAATAAGCTTTATTTTGGGTATTACAGTCCCCTTGGGTTATTTGACGGGTGGCTATCTTTTGAATAAAATTTCCTTAAGTACAATACTCATGGTTTCCAGCATAGTGATTATTTTGTGCGGATTATATTCTTTACATTATTTCATTAAGTACTATAAGTCAGGCAGTATCACTAAGAACGAGCTAAAAAACAGTTTATAATGCTTATATATTCGATTGTTTTTGTTAAAGAATGGAGAAAAAGCTGGTTATGATGCATTCTAGTATTAATAATTATTGGAGGTGAAGAGTTTGAAATCATTTAACTATAGAGAAGTTAAAGATGAATTTGGAGTAGACAGACTTACTGTAAAAGGCGTAAACAATAACAATAATAATAATAAATATTAGTAATTATAGTACCCTTTAACAATCTAACATACCATAATATATTCAATCTTCATTCTTTAGCATATATTTATTATTTTATATCCTTGCCTAGTCAGTATTAATGAATCTTGGAATTAGAGGGGCTAACCATATAAAAAAAGAGGTGAATATAATGAAAACAATTAATGATAGTATTACCGGTAATTTGATTATCAGCGTGGATACAAGTATACAAGGAACTATAAAAGGAAGTGTAAGTGTAGGGTCAGACTGCAATCTGATACTAAATGGAACAATAGCGAAGGACTTGATTATTGAAGAAAATTCAAAGGCTGAGCTTAATGGAGTTGTATCAGGTAATGTTATCAATAATGGCGGCAGTCTTAGGGTCTATGGTGTTATATTTGGTGATCTATACAAAAACGCAGGTGAAGTATACATTGATTCAAAGGCAGTTATAAAAGGAAATACATTTTAAATTTAGCAAAATTTCGATAAACCATTAGGGAGGTGTCTATAATATGAGATCCTTTAGTTATAGAGAGCTTAAAGATGAGTTTGGATCAAATCGGCTCAATATTAGGGGTGTAACTAATAATAATAACAATAATAATGGTTAGCTATACAACCAAGGGAATGCTTATAAAGGGAGTGTAATAAATTCGGCTGATAGGATATTTATAAGCTCCTTTTACTAATAGTAGCATAAACATCATTTGATGTTAAAATATCTTGATTAGAATTAATATTTTAAAGTGTAATAAATATAATAGAAGCTATCTATTAATGAAAACAGCTTTCACCAATAGATAGCTTCTATTATATTTATTATTAAAGTTAGCGTGGGCAAGCTTCTCTAAAAGCACTGGCATGAACTCCACTAAATTGCATAGTTAGACTACTAATATTAACTGGAGTCCATCCACCATTTGCGTTTGGTTAGGTTTAACAATATACCATTTTAAAATAAATATGAAAAACATTCATAAAGTGATAATATATATATTGCATACTTATTGTTTGAGGTGGTTTATCTATGAATTATTTTTTTGTTGCAATATCTTTATCTATTTTACTCTTAATATTTAGCCATGATATAAAAAACTTTAAAAAGAAAAATTATAATCCTTATATATTCAATAATGATAATACTTTTATGCAGGTGATTTTAGGTATTTCTATGGTAGTACCAACATATTTCATTGAGCCTACAGTATTAAGATTGAATGTAAATGTTTTAATCTTGTTTCTTTATCTAGTACACACCAATATTTTATCATTGCTGATGTACAACAGACATAACAAAAACAAAAAAATAATACTCCAGCTTGTATCAGCTAATATATTGGTATTATTTTTAATTTGCTTATATGTTATTACATACTATTTCAAAGCATAGTAAATTTCAATAGAATCTGCGTAGTAAGATGGTTTGCATATACCATAATACAACAAAAGCTGGAAGCATTGAAATGTATTTTTATAACCACATTTTTAATGGAGGATGACCTATAAATGAAAAGATTTATTAAACTAAATATTTTTGCTTTTTTATATGGTTTTGTCTTTTTTATTCAAACAGAGCTTATGGTAAATGTATATATAATAAAAAGGATAGCTCATTGGTTTACTAATATGAGTGGGATAATATTATCCTTATGTATTTTTATTTTATCAACTATTGCTTACCTTTTTTTAACAAATAGGTATTTAAATACTGGTAAGCTTAGATACTTTCTAACAATTCTTTGGATTCCGTATTATATAGGTCTTGTATTTCTAATGCCAGTAATTGATCGTGCAGATGAACCACCACCTGTATTGGGACTTATAATAATAGGAATTTTTATTGCCTATCCTTTTTATATTGCATTGATTAATGCATTATGTACAAAAACTAATAATACTGGAACTGAGTGAAAAACGATAAATTCTAATTAAATCTGTTGTGCTAGATTTAACTTTACAAAACTTGCGAATAAAAAAACAGAACATTATGTAACCAATCAGTAATATCTAAAAAAATGATATATGATAAATTAGTGGTATTCCTTTGATCGATTCTACTATCTATACTAATAAAGAATCAATTAAAGGAATATATACCACAATACAACAAAAACTGGAAACACCGTTATATCTCTATAACCTGCTTCCAGTTTTTTTATTTCGCATATCTATTTACTTCCTATATCCTATCGGTTTTACATAGCTGTTCCCCGCAGGATCATCATCAATAGCTGCAAATGAAACTACAGTAGTTGAAAACAACAACGTAACTGCTAATATTATAGAAATGAAAGACTTATTTACGTTTTTCACGAGATTTCCCCTTTCTTAATCTGAATAATCTTTCGGCAATATACCCCAGACATTCATACATTCCAATAATAAAGCCTTCGCTGGTGGAAGCCTCCTTTAACTCAATTATAACGTCTGTAAGCTCATCTAAGCAATCTGTATTTGATATATTAACTATAAATGCTCGTGTATGATTTATGATGACAGATTTATGAAGTTGCTTACCCTTTGTACTAAGCAGTGCATCATAGAATAGCTTGTAAGCCTCTGTATCTCCCATATCCATCAGTATCTCTGCTTGGGTTTCTGTATACATCAAATGCTTGTTCACATTGTATTTTATCTGAAGCATATCCATAGCCTTCTGCATATTCTCCATTGCATTTGCATAGTCAGCCAGCATTTTATAGGTCATCGCTATATTATTATATATGGAGGCGGTTGCCAATATATTTGTTTCGTCATAATAATCCAATGCCTTTTCAAAGTGAATCAGTGCATCCTCATATTTCTTCTGTATGAAATATCTATACCCTACATTTGATACAGCACTAGCCTTTTCAAAGTTTTTGGTTGCGTACGTCAAGGCTTCCTTAAAATTTTCCTCGGCTTTATCATATTTGCCCTCATACACTAGGTATATGCCCTTCCAGTAGTGATAGTAATGCATAGCATTATTATCTATCTTTTTTATTTTCTTGTTCCAGCGTATATTTTCTTCTGCGTATTCAAACCATTCTCTTGCTCTTATGCTTAGATTTTCACGCAACATGTCATAGCCTAGCTCGCTGTAGAAAAATATTTTTTTGCTTATTTCGTCTTCGGGCAGTGTTTTTATGGCATATTGGTAAAATTCCTCACAGAAGTTTATTTTGTTGGTTATATAGTAGTTTCTTGCCTTTGCTCTATACATCATGGCTGTTTCCAAGGGCATGTTATCCTTTATACATTCCTGCAATAGAAAGTCAAACAGCTTTTGATCGTTTTCCTCGTTGTATTCTGTTATATTATCATATATATTTTGTACATGGTTGGTTAGAAGCTTGATTTTCGGAGTATACAATGAGGTATAGTCTACATCAAATATCATTGTGATGGCATATTTGAAGTTGGCGGCAGTAATGACATCACTTGCTAAGTAGCCTCTAAGGGTACTCATTGCCATTGAGATTTTAGATTTTTCATGAAATTCCTTTACATCCTTATAGCTTTTTAATATAAATTGCTTTATTTGCGGTCCTTCACCTAGTACTTTTACATCATCCAACGTTAGTTTGCTCATATATAGCTACCTCTCATGTTAATGCTAATTTATAGGTATATTATAGCATTTTATGGAAGGTATGACAATAAATATATGAGATTTTTGTCATGGTCAGTTACAAAGTCATGGTTTACAGTACCTATCCTTATTTTTACGTAGTTTATGTTATCATGTATAATAAAAAACTGCTGAAAGCTCAGCAATTCTCTTATTGTCTTATTGAATTCAAGGTTTACAGGTATTTTTCTATCATCTCATCTGTTACAGCCTTATGCTTGCACAGCTCTGCATAAAACTGTCCGCTTTTGCGGATTTTTCTTTCTAGTGTATCAAAATTTACCTCTACAACTCCAAATCTGGCACTGAGTCCCTCTATCCATTCAAAGTTGTCCATAAGTGTCCAGTGATAGTATCTTTGCACATCAACGCCCTCGTCTATAAGTCTTTTTACTTGCTGGATATGGTCATATATGTATCTTGTTCTAAAGGCATCCTTGCTGTCACATGTACCGTTTTCGGTTATGTATATTGGCTGTTTGAATCTATCATAATATTTTTTGCATATTCTGTATAGTCCCTCGGGGTACAGCTCCCAGCCAAGGTCATTTACTGGCGCGTCCTCTTTTACCTCTGTTTTGGCAAATAGTTGAGAGGGATTGAGGGTAAAGCTTATTATGTCTCTGGTATAATAGTTTATGCCAAAGAAGTCAAAGTATTTGCCCTTTCCCAATGGATAGCCTGAGCCTACTGGAAACACAAGCTTTCCCTCGGTCATTCCCTGTATAAATATTTCTTGTGTCAGATGGTCTGTGTTTTTGCATAGACGTTTTTCCAGTGCTGTACCATGCTTTGGATCATAGACTCTAAGGTGAAAGGCAACGCCCACCATTGTATCCCTAAAGCCCATTTTGGTACGTACCTCATGGATTTTGTTGTAGGATTTTATATGTGCCATTATCATGTTTTTGGCACCCTTTAAATAGTCCTTTATGCTGGTTTTTCCTGGGGGCCATTCTCCGAAAACATAGCCTATCAAAAGGTATACATTAGGCTCGTTTATTGTAACCCAGTCACAAACATGCTCACCCAGCTTTGACACTACGTATTCTGTATAGCGTTCAAAATAGCTTACAGCCTCAGCATTAAGCCATGCTCCTTCATCCTCCATCCAAAGGGGATTGGAAAAATGATGAAGTGTCACAAGGGGATTTATGCCTGCTTCTATCAGCTTTTGTATTTCCCATTTGTAGTGTTCTATTGCTTCACTATTAAATTTACCCTTTTCCGGCTCAATCCGACTCCATTCCAAACTCATTCTGTAGACTCTACAGTTAAGCTTTTTCATAAGCTCTATATCTTCTTCTACTCTGTTCCAATGATCATTGGCAACTATACAATGTGTATTATCCTTAATATGTCCTTGTTCTGCCCACCTGTACCAGCTGTTGTTTTTGTCTCCGCCTTCTATCTGCAAAGAGGCAGTGGCAGTTCCAAACATAAAGTTTTCAGGCAGTTTAAAAGAGTTCATAAGCTCGACCCCCAATGTAATAAAAATGTTGTTTATATAACTGAGATATTTAAGTACTAATGTTCTCGGCATTAATGTTTGAAACATTAATAGCAGCACCTTTAAAATTTACGAGATTTTGTAATATTTATGTTTTACTTATACCTCATCTGACAAATATTTTTTTATTATACAATTCCTCTGATATTTCCCGGGTAATAGAGGAAGTATGACAGCCTTCTACAGCGGCAGCTTTTGAAAGATAAACGCATACTCTCGATAGCTCTGAGTATGCGTAAAGACTAATTATATGTCAATTCTTGAAACACCGTCTCCGATTACACAAACATAAAAGTCAGGTGTAAGTCCTGTTTTGGATTTATAGCCTTCAAGTACCTTGGCTTTAAATTCCTCCAGCCTGCTGTTTTCCACAATGGCAACAGCACAGCCTCCGAAGCCTGCTCCTGTCATGCGGCAGCCAATACATCCTTCTACCTTGAGTGCTTCTTCCACTATTGCATCAAGCTCAGATCCTGTAACCTCATAATCGTATTTCAAGGACATATGGGATTCAACCATCAGTCTGCCAAATTCCTCCAAGCGTCCTTGCTCCAATACCTCTACAGCCTTCAGTACTCTTTGATTTTCCAGTACTACGTGCTTTGCTCTGCGTTTTAGTGTATCATCTGTAATGTATTGGTTAATGTCTGCTGCTTCTGCTTGGCACAAATTGTCAAGCTGTTTGTGTTTTCTCAAAATTTCCAGTGCCTTTTCACATTCTGTTCTTCTTTCATTGTACTTTGAGTCTGCCAGCTCTCTCCTTTTGTTTGTATTTATCAGCACTATGCTTTTGTCATTTAGCACAATGGGGGCATATCTATAGCTTAACTCATTGCAATCCAGCAGCATGGCATTGTCCTTTTTACCCATGGCTACTGAAAACTGATCCATTATGCCGCAGTTTACGCCTATAAATTCATTTTCGACCTTTTGTGACAGCTTTGATATAAATACTCTGTCAGCAGCCTTCTCATTATTATAGGTCAGCATGTATGCGGTTAGCACCTCTAAGGCTGCCGAGGATGACAAGCCTGCTCCGTTGGGCAGATTGCCGTAGTATAATATGTCAGCTCCTCTCAGAGTATAGCCTTCCTTTGAAAGATATCTTGCTACTCCCTTTGGATAGTTGCCCCAGCTATCCTCTGCTGTGTACCCTATTTCACATCCTATGTTAAATATTACATCATTTTTTGCATTTATTGATTTTAGCGTGATTATATCATCCTCTCTATATCTCATCATTCCGTAGATGCCTATAGATAGGGCTGCCGGAAATACAAAACCGCCGTTGTAGTCAATATGCTCTCCTATAAGGTTGACTCTGCCCGGCGAAAAAAAGCCCATTATTTCCTTGTCATTCTCACCATATGCAGCAGTAAATTTGCTTTTTAAATCCTTTATATCAACCATGTTATTGCTCTCCTTTATACTCCTTTATTGTTTGAAGTTTTTTCTGTAAATTTTTTATATGCTGTTTTTAAGTTTTCTACTGTATCTTCTACTGCCAGAGGATTACATGCCGCCCATGCGCCCATTTCGGAGGAGGCGTAGTATTTAATCCTGTTGGCATCTCTTAAAGGCGGATAAAATTCTATGTGAAAATGGTAGTATTCATTGGAGGTTTTGTATTCCTCTGTGTTTACTGGTGTCTGATGAATGCACATCATATATGGGAATGGTCTGTCAAAAAGATTATCCATAGCCCCTGTTATATTTTTAAGCATTTCTGCTAAATCTGCTTTATCCTTATCTGTAAAATCCAAGAAGCTTCCAATATGTCTTTTGCTTACTATAAATACACCGTATGGGTAGTCTGTAAAGAAGGGTATATAAGCAAGGAAGCTGTCATTTTCTGCTACTATTCTTTTGGCAAAGGCTGTTTCCTCTTTGTTCATATCGCATATCATGCAGGTGTTGTTTTCCTCATAATATTCCTTGCAGCTATCCAGCTCTGCTTTGAGCTTCAGCGGTACAAAGGAATAGCCGTATATTTGTCCGTGAGGATGGGGCATTGTTACGCCTACTTCCTCGCCTCTGTTTTCAAACTGGAATATGTATTTTATTTTTTCATCCTTTGATATTTCGTAGAAGCGTTCCTTCCAAAGATCTATAAGCTTGCATATATGTTCAATGGATAGCTGGGGCAGTGTGGTGGTGTGTTTTGGTGAGTACAGCACCACTTCGCATTTTCCATAGTTTTCCTTTACCTTATACAGATTAGTACCTGCTACTTCAGGCTCACCCGGGTTTTGTGATAAAGCGGGAAAATCATTATCGTATTTATGTACCTCATAGTTATCAGGAACCTTGCCTGATCCGGGGCAGAAAGGACACCAGTCCTTGGGCATGGTAGGTCTTCCCTGCCTGTTGGATGCTACCATAGTCCAGGTCTTAAGCAATGGATTCCATCTTAGTTCTGACATAATATTACCTCCTGCATCAGTTATATATTATTTTTGCTTTGCAATCATATATTGGGTTAGGTACTCTATATAAAAAAATAGAATAGAAAACCTTTTCTATTCTATTATATAACATGCTTTGAAAATAATAAATATGCTATTAATAAAAAAAATACCCTGTTGAAAGGTATATTTTTTATTTATTATAGACTCTTGCAGCTTTCCCTTAGTATTAGTTTCGTATCTATCATCTGATTGGCACATCTTGTTTCCTTCTTTTCAATAAGCTTAATTATTCTCTGTGCCGCATGTTCACCCAGCATTCGCATGTTTTGATCTACTGTAGTAATTTTGGGGCGTGTCATTTGCGACAAAATAATATTATCAAAGCCTATTACGGATACATCCTCTGGAACATCTAACCCTATTGCCCTACAGCCGTTTATTACACCTGTCGCCATCAGGTCATTACAGGTAAAGAAGGCTGTTGTATCCCTTAGGACAGGATTATTTTTATTATACAGATCTGAAATACATTGAGCCACGTTTTCTACAACATCAGTACTATTACCATCTTGAGTATTTAATATGACTGGCTCCATGCCAGCCACGTCCATATATTCCCTATATATCTTTTCTTTAAGATCATATGAATAGCTGTTGCCTCCACGAACAAATGCAATTTTTTTATGTCTTAATGAAAAAAGGTAATCAAAGGCATCTCTAGTGCCCTTCTCTTCATTGCTTAAAACAAAGTTTACCTCCATATTTTCATTGTACCCATTGACGCATATAAGAGGTATTTTTTTTGATACTTCTTCAAAAAAGCCTGACCTCATGTTCTCTGTTTGTGGGTCCATTACTATAATTCCATCTACCAGTCTTCCTACCAGCTTCGTGATATTGTTGCGCTCCCACTCAGCATCTCCTTCTGAATTATTCAAATATACTTGATACCCAAGATTTTTTGAATACTTTTCTATGCCATATACAACCTCAGTAAAGAACATATTGGTAATACCCGGTACTAATACACCAAGACAAAAGGTTCTGTTTCTTATTAAGCCGCTTGCTAAAGGATTTGGTTGGTATCCTAACCTTTCAATAACCGCCTCTACCTTTTTTCTCGTTTCCTTTTTTACCGGATAGTTGCTGTTTATTACTCTTGATACAGTTGTTATGGAAACGCCAGCTTCTCTGGCAACATCTTCTATTGTATACTTCATCACAAACCCCCCGAAACTACTCAAAAATATGTTCTAATGCTCTATTACTCTTAAACATCTTTCCCTGCCAGGTATTTCTATCCATAAACTGATATTCTATAGCGTTTATTACTTCCCATTTTTTCAGACTCCACATGGGAGCTATCAGCGTTTCTCTGGGGCCATCCCCTGTTATTCTGTGTATTACCATTTCCTCTGGAAGCCTCTCCACACAGTCTACGATAAGATCGGTATACTCATCCTTGCTCATAGTATGAAGCTTTCCATCCATATACATCTCATATAATGCAGTATCCTTCAATACATGAAGCAGATGAAGCTTAATACCCTGAGTTTTGGTATTTGCTACAAAGTCTATTGTTTCAAGCATATCCTTTCTATTTTCACCGGGCAGCCCCAATATAACATGGGTTACTGCTTCAATATTTCTTTTTTTAAGTTGTTTTGCGGCGTTTATATATGTATCAAGCTCATAGCCTCTATTTATCAATTGGGCAGTTTTTTCGTGTATAGTTTGAAGCCCCAGCTCTACCCAAAGGTATGTCTTTTGGTTCAGCTCCTCCAAAAGCTCCATAACCTCCTGTCCAAGACAGTCTGGTCTTGTGGCTATGGCAAGTCCTGCAACTCCCTCAAGCTTTAGTATGCTGTAATACTTTTCTCTCAGCTCCTCAACGCTTGCGTAGGTATTGGTATAGGCTTGGAAATATGCTATATATTTGCCTTCCTTCCACTTCTTATTCATCATTTGTTTTACTTCATAAAACTGCTCAACAAGGTCTTGGGCAGTGCCTGTAAAATCCCCTGAACCTCTTGCACTGCAAAATATACAGCCCCCCGAGGATACTGTCCCATCCCTGTTGGGGCAGGTAAAGCCTGCATCCAGAGATATTTTAAATACCTTCTCTCCAAATTTTTCTCTCAAAAAGCTGTTTAGCGCATGATAACGCTTCCCATCCCATGCTTTCATGTATAATCACCCTCTAATCTATAGTAAAAGCTGCTAATCTCTATAGCATAATATTAACATAAACTGTGCAACAAAATATATATGTAATATTGTATTCATATGCATTAACTTAAGCTATAATTTTACAAATCTCCGGCTGTAAATATAATTTTTCTACAGTTGTTTACAAAAGCAGCACCTTAAGAATATGAAACAACTAACATTATATGATATTTATTATATTGAGGTATTTCATACAAATTACTGTGCTGCCCCTTGGGTTAGACTTCGTGGATGTAAACAACTTCCGAAAAGTTATATTTACAGAATATTGGTATAACCTAGCTTAAGTTAACACATATGATATTGTATTATAAAAACTGATGTGCTAAAATGGTGTTGGATGGTATCTTTATGGAGCCATACCTTTGTTTATTTTATATTATTTAAAATAAGCTGCTCTGAGCCGTAAGGACTGGGACAGGTAATAAATGCCGGCATACAATTATATGCCTTTACTATTTTGCTATTTATTATTGTAATATATTGCAATCAAGTATTGTATAGCAATTAAGTATTGCAATTACTGCATTTTAGAAACTGCAAAATAATAAACTGTAGATATTACACTCTTTTCCTGTTCTTTTGGCTGGGAAAGAGTGTTTCTTATTTTATTGAGAACAAACTTCAAAATACAAGTGTTTCCTTTGTTTTAACAAATTATTATTTATGGATGTGATTATATGAGAATAGGCTTTATAGGAGCGGGCAAGGTGGGTACTGCCTTTGGGGCTTACCTTTCATCAAAGGGTCTGTGTATATCCGGCTTTTACAGCAGGACTCCCGAGTCTGCAAGGAATGCCGCCAAGCTATCCAATAGCAGTTTTTTTTCAGATGTCAGAAAGCTGTCAGACAATACGGATATACTATTTATTACTACTAGTGATGACAGTATAGAGACTGTATGCGATCAGCTAACCAAAGATTGTATACTAAGACAAGGACAAATAATAGTCCACATGAGCGGCGCACTGCCCTCCTCTGTGCTAAAATCTTCCCGTCAGGCAGGCTGTTACGTATGCTCAATGCACCCTCTCCAAGCCTTTGCAGATATTAATAAGGCTGTTGAGGATTTGCCTGATACATATTTCAGTATAGAAGGAGATGAAGAAAAAATCCATATACTGGAGGATATTTTGAAAGCTGCAGGCAACAGATATTTTGTCATTAAGCCACAGGATAAGACTATTTATCATGCTGCTGCCTGTGTTTTTTCCAATTATCTGACTACCTTGATGAATGAGGGGCTTGGTATGCTAAGCAGTATAGGCATCGACAGCGCAGAAGGCTTTGAAGCGGTACTTCCTCTGATAAAGGGTACAATAAGCAATATTGCTGCCTTGGGGCCGGATAAAGCTCTTACAGGTCCAATTGCTAGAGGAGATGCTTCTACAGTTCAAAAGCACCTTACAGCAATAAATACAGCTATTCCCGATATGCTTGAGCTTTACAGCTATTTAGCAGAAAAAACCTTTGAGCTTGCCAAAAGCTTCAAGCTGACTGATTCTGAAAAAATAAAAAATCTTGAACACATATTAAATGGAGGTGGATTTTAATGTCTAATAAAAAATTTACAACTGCATCTTTTTTGCAGTCTAAAGCAAATGGTGATAAAATAACTATGCTGACTGCGTATGATTACTCTACTGCAAAGCTTCTGGATGAAGCCGGCATAGACAGTTTATTGGTAGGGGATTCTCTGGGCATGGTAATGCTGGGATATGATAATACTCTTCAGGTTACTGTGGATGATATAATTCATCACTGCAAGGCGGTGTCAAGAGGTGCAAAAAGAGCTTTAATCGTTGCCGATATGCCGTTTTTGTCTTATCATATAAGTGTAGAGGAAAGTGTAAGAAACGCCGGACGAATGATACAGGAAGCTAACGCACATGCAGTTAAGCTGGAGGGCGGCGAAGAGGTTATAGATAAGGTCAGAGCCATAATAAAGGCTCAAATCCCTGTAATGGGTCACTTAGGTCTTACTCCACAGTCAGTTAATATGATGGGCGGCTACAAGGTACAGGGTAAAAGCGAGGCACAAGCTAGAAAAATCCTTGATGATGCATTACTGCTACAGGAAGCAGGCGTATTTGCCATAGTTTTAGAGTGTGTTCCTGAGCAGCTTGCAAAAATAATCAGCGAAAAGCTTGAAATTCCAACTATAGGAATTGGAGCCGGCAAATACTGCGATGGTCAGATATTAGTAACTCAGGATATGTTTGGTATGTACTCCGATATGAAGCCTAAGTTTGTAAAGCAGTATTCTCAGCTTGGCGGTGTAATAAAGCAAGGCTGTGAGCAGTATATTAATGAAACAAAAGCAATGACTTTCCCCGCTCCAGAGCACACCTTTACAATTGACGAGGAAATTATTAAAAAGCTGTACTAAATTTGGGGGATTTTTATGATAATTTTACAAACACTAAAAGAAACCAAGGAAATAATAAGAAAAATAAAAAAAGAGGGCAAAAGCATAGGCTTTGTTCCTACTATGGGTTATCTGCATCAGGGTCACGTTTCTCTGATACATCAGGCAAGGCAGGAAAATGATTTTGTTGTGGTAAGTATTTTTGTAAATCCTACACAGTTTGGTCCTAACGAGGATTTTGAAAAATACCCCAGAGACTTGGACAGAGATGCAATGTTGTGCAAAGAGGCTGGCACTGACTTGATATTTCACCCTGAGGCTTCCCTGATTTATCCTGATAATTATATGACATATGTTGATGTAAACCAGATTACTGAAAAGCTCTGCGGTGCATCAAGACCCGGACATTTCAGGGGTGTTACTACCATTGTAAACAAGCTTTTCAATATAGTAGAGGCAGATAGGGCATACTTTGGACAAAAGGATGCTCAGCAGGTAGCCGTAATACAAAAAATGGTTGAAGACTTGAATATGAATATAGAAATAATACCCTGCCCCATAGTCAGAGAAGCTGATGGGCTTGCTATGAGCTCAAGAAATGTTTATCTGAATCAGGAAGAAAGAAAAGCAGCACTGGTGCTGTCAAGATCACTGTTTAATGCAAGGAACGCTGTATCTTCCGGGCTAAAGGATGCGGCAGCCCTTAAAGCGGAAATCATAAGCACTATAGCCAGTGAACCTTTGACAAATATAGATTATGTTGAAGTAGTAGATGCAAGAACACTTAGAGATATTGAAAAGCTGCAAGGTGAGATACTAATTGCCCTTGCAGTAAAAATAGGAAAAACACGCTTGATAGATAATATCCGTTTGGAGGTACGTTAGATTGATGCTGAATATGTTTAAGTCAAAAATTCATCGTGCTACAGTTACAGAAGCTAATCTTAACTATGTAGGAAGCATAACTATTGATAAAGCTCTTATGGATGCAGCCAATCTACTTCCCGGTGAAAAGGTTCAGATAGTAAATAACTGTAATGGTGCTAGACTGGAAACCTACATAATAGAGGGTGAGCCAAACAGCGGAGTCATATGCCTGAACGGTGCAGCGGCAAGGCTGGTACAGCCGGGAGACACGGTAATAATTATTGCCTACTGCTGGATTACACAGGAAGAAGCTAGAAATCTGAAACCAAGTATTGTATTTGTGGATTCAGATAATAAGATTGCAGAAACTGCGGATCATGAAACACATGGAGATATAAAATAAAAAATCTGCTGGCATACATTATATGTCAGCAGATTTTTTATTTTTATTATAATTTTGTTCAAAATATGGTTATTATTCAATTTAATGTTGCATTATAACTTATTTTACTGAATATTTGCAAATAAAAATGCAAAAATATATTAGTACAGGAAACTCTGTAATTGTTGCGTTTCAACCATAAAGGAGTGTTATTGTGTCAGAATCACAAAAAAAGGAGACTTTTGAAAAAGGAACTTTAATAATAATAGGCGGTGCTGAGGATAAAAAGGCCGATAAAACTATTTTAAAGGATTTTATAAAATATACAAAAAAAAGAGAGCCTGAGATAGCTCTTGTAACTACTGCTACAGAAAGCCCGGAAAAGGCTGCATCACAATATCAGGAAATACTTGGTCAGCTGGGTGCAAAAGCAGTACATCCGATACACATATCCGATAGGGATGATACTAATGCCGAAAGAAATATACAAGTAATCAGGAATGCAGATGGGATTTTTTTTGTGGGCGGTGATCAGCTCAGGATTTCCAGCATACTAGGCGGCACAGATACTCATAAGGCTATACTGGAGAGTTATAAAATGGGTAAGGTAATTGCCGGCACAAGTGCTGGAGCTTCGATGATGAGTGAAATAATGGTAGTTGAAGGCAACGATGAGGAGGCTCCAAGAAAGTGTACCCTCAAGATGGCTCCTGGCATGGGACTTTTGGAGGGAGTCATAATCGATCAGCATTTTAACCAAAGAGGCAGAATAGGCAGGCTGCTTGCAGCAGTCTCACAAAATCCCAATGTACTGGGGATAGGTATTGACGAGGATACAGCTATTATTGTTGATAAGGATATGAATTTTACTGTTTCAGGCTCTGGAGTAATAACCGTAGTAGATGGCAGAAGTATAAGATATACAAATATATCCGAGCAGCATCCTAATGAACCCCTTGCTATAACTAATGTAACTCTTCATGTGCTGCCTAGCGGTTATGGCTTTGATATCACCAATAGAATTGAAATAACACCAGCTGAGACTGAAGGTGATTCCAAGAGGGAACAAAGTAAGGAGGATACAAAGTGAACATAGTAAGCAGTTATGCTTATCAAGGTAAGAATATATATAGTCATAAGCCAGTTGTTAAAATAGTTATTGATTTAGGAGATTATTATGACTCTCCATCAACCAGCTTTGAGGGTTTTACCGAAAAACTCATATCTTATCTTCCTAATCTTCACAGCCACAAGTGTTCAAAGGGCTATGAGGGTGGTTTTATAGAAAGATTAAGAGAAGGAACTTATATGGGTCATATTATTGAGCATACAGCAATAGAAATTCAAAACATGCTAGGTTATGATATAAAATTTGGTAAAACAAGACAGGCAGAAAATGAGAGAATCTATAATATAGTATATCAGTATGTTAATGAAATTGCTGGTATGGAAGCAGGAATTCTAGCAACTGATTTAATCAGAAGCATAATAAAAAATGAAGCTATAGAGTTTAACCAGAGATTTGATGCCTTAAGAAAAAAATGTCTTGAAACTGATTTAGGCTCAAGTACTTCCGTCATTAGGGAAGAAGCTAAAAAGCGCAATATTCCTGTAATACGTATAGCAGATGGCAGTCTTCTCCAGCTTGGCTATGGCAAAAACCAAAAAAGAATACAGGCAACACTTACTGAAAACTCAAGCTGTATTTCGGTGGATATATCCTGTAACAAAGCACTGGCTAACAGCATATTAAGAGAGTATGGAATCCCTGTACCGGAGGGAAAGGCAATTCGTAATGAAGATGAAGCAATAAAGTACAGTGAAATAATTGGATATCCTGTTGTTGTTAAGCCAAACTTTGGAAATCAAGGAAAGGGCGTTTCTGTTAATCTTAAGGATGCCGAGGAGGTAAGCTACGCTTTTAAGGTAGCAAGTGAATATAAAAATACGGTACTTGTTGAGAAGTATATAGAAGGAGAGCATTACCGGCTGCTTGTAGTGGGTGATAAGGTGGTTGCAGCAGCCCAGCGAATATGTGCTTATGTTACAGGTGATGGAGAAAGTACAATAATGCAGCTTATTGATAAGGAAAATTGCAATCCAATGCGTGGAGAAGGACATGAAAAGCCGCTTACCAAAATAAAGATAGATAAAATTATTGAAGCTTATTTAAAAAGGCAGGGGCTGAGTCTCGACTATATACCTCAACAGGGAGAAAATGTCAAGCTTAGGGAAAATGATAATTTGAGTACTGGTGGAATAGCTGTAGATGTAACTGACGAGGTTCATCCTGATAATATTGAAATCGCTGTACTTGCTGCAAAAGTAATAGGACTTGATGTAGCAGGAATAGATATTACTGCAAAGGATATATCAAAGTCCATAAGAGAAACAGGCGGTGCTTTGATTGAAATAAATGCCTCTCCCGGTATAAGAATGCATCACTATCCAACTGTAGGCAAACCTCGCAATGTAGCAAAGGAAATTGTTGATATGCTGTGTCCCGAGGACAAGGATTATACTATACCTATTGTATCTGTAACGGGCACAAATGGAAAAACAACTACCGTAAGGATGCTTCAGCATATTATTGCTTTAAAGGGACATACTGTAGGGATGACTACAACAAGTGGTGTTTATATAAATGGTAAATGTATAGCAAAGGGTGATAATACAGGACCAATAAGTGCCAGAACTATTCTTATGAATCCTGACGTAGAATATGCAGTATTAGAAACCGCCAGAGGCGGAATAGTAAAACGAGGCTTGGGCTATGAGCAGTCAGATGTGGGTGTAGTCACAAATATCTCTGAGGATCATCTGGGTATAGATGGTATAAATACTCTTGAAGACCTTGCTTATGTTAAATCCTTGGTCGCTGAAGCTGTAAAACCTGATGGATATGCTGTATTAAATGCAGATGATCCCTATTGTCTGAGTATTGCTAAAAATGTTAAAGCAAAGATCATATACTATTCTATAGACCCAGAAAATGAGATTATCAGAAGACATATAGCTCAAAACAATATTGCATTTTTTAGATATAATAACAGTATATGCATGAGCCGCAATGGCGAAATATTCCCTTTTATTATACTGTCTGATATACCTGCTACTATGAATGGAATGTTGAAGTATAATGTATACAATAGTATAGCTGCTGCTGCGGGTGCCTATGGACTTGGAATGACGCTGGAGGATATATCAAAGGGCTTAGCAAGCTTTAAGAGTGATGCTGAGGATAACCCGGGCAGGTTTAATGTTTTTGATATTGATGACAAAAAAATTATTTTGGATTATGGCCATAATATTGATGCCTATAAGTGTATTATAGATACATTGACAAAGCTGAAAAAAAATAAGCTTATAGGAGTAATAGGAGTACCAGGGGATCGCAGTGACAGCAGTACCTACAAAATAGGTCAGCTTTGCGGAAACAGCTTTGATAAAATATATATCAAGGAAGACAAGGATAAGCGTGGCAGAGATACTGGTGAAATTGCTAAAATACTTTTAGATGGCTGTCTAAGCAGCGGTATAAATCCATCTGAAATTCAGATAGAGCTTTCAGAGGAAAAGGCACTGGAGAAAGCTATACAATATGCCGAGAAGGATGATATCATAATTGTTTTCTATGAAGAGTATTCTCCATTATTGCAAATAATAAATAGGTTCACTAAAGAGCTCTCAAATAAACAACTGATAACGGCGTAAGCATTTACGCCGTTATCGGTTTGTTAAGAACTAAACTACCATCATGCAAAACTGATTGAGGTTGAAGCTGTTTATAATAATGCAAGTAATGCAAAGAATGGCAGCCAGTCGATGCCTCCTCTATAACCATAGCCGCCCCCAAAGCCTACACCTGCTCCAAAACCGACGCCTGCACCGAAGCCTACACCTGCCCCAAATCCTACACCTGCTCCATAACCGACACCTGCTGATGGATAGCCGTAGTAGCCTGGATAACCATAATAACCTGGATAGCCGTAATACATACAATCACCTCCTGTAGAATTTTCTTCTTGTCCCAATACCATACTATGTACAAACCCTTAAGTAGTTACAAAATATAAATTTAAATTTTTATTATTTTTCATATAAATTATTTGCCACATATTTCTATTAGCAAAGTATCGTAATTAATTAATAATTATTATATAATAGTAAAGTAAGATAATTTGTTCTTTGTATATTTTTATCAACATTAGTAGTCATTGCAAGCTATTGCATTAAGGTGTGATTATTTGCAGTCTAATATTTTTATATAAGGAGGGATTTCAATGGCAGATAAAAAAAGAATTATCATACTTGGTGCTGGTTATTCAGGCGTGGAAGCAGCCAAAGTACTAGCTAAAAAGCTTAGAAAAAACGACAGTATAGACATAATGCTTATAGATGATAAACCATACCATACACTAATGACTGAACTGCATGAAATTGCAGGGCGCAGAACTGACAAGGAAAGTGTAATGGTGGATCTTCATAATGTATTTAAGGCTACAAAGGTACAAGTAATAAGAGATAGAATAGAAAATATTGACTACAAAGAACAAAAGCTTACTTCAAACAAAGGTACTTATAAATATGACTATCTCGTGCTTGGCTGTGGTAGTGAACCTGCATTTTTCGGAATAGAAGGAGTAAAGGAAAATTCCTTTACTATATGGTCTTTAGAGGATGCATTAAAGATCAGAAGTCATATAGAGCAGGTATTTCAGCTTGCCAAGGAAGAAACTAATGCTTTAAAAAGAAAAGAACTTTTAACCTTTGTGGTAGCAGGTGCCGGCTTTACTGGGGTAGAGGTTGTAGGAGAGCTTTTCGAATGGAAAAAGCTTCTATGTGCAAAGCATGAAATTAAAGAATCCGAGGTTTCAATCATAAATGTAGAGGCACTGCCTAATATTTTACCTATATTAAAGCCCAGCCTTCAAAACAAGGCGGCAAGATATCTCAGGAAAAAGCAGGTACAAATACTTACCAATGCAGCCATAGTAAAAGCTAATCCAGATGGCATAATACTTAAGAATGGTAAAGAAATAAAAACTCAGACGCTGATTTGGACCTGCGGTGTTCAAGGCAATGAGTTCTGCGCAAAGACTGGTCTGACAGAGGGCAAGCGAAACAGGCTGCAAGTAAATGATTTTCTTCAAAGCGTTGACCACGAAAATGTTTATGCAATCGGTGATAATGCATATTATGAAATTGACGGAAAGCCAATACCTCAGATTGTTGAGACAGCAATACAAAGCGGTAAATGTGCAGCAGAAAACATAGCAGCAGATATATCAAAGCAGGATAAAAAGAAATTTGCATTAAAAACTCATGGCTTTATGGTTTCTATAGGCAGTCATTATTGTGTTGCTGAGCTGATGGGTATACCTATGTCCGGCTTTTTAGCTATGGCTATGAAGCACTTAATAAATATGCATTATTTATGGGGTGTAGGCGGCTTGAGACTTATATGGAACTATCTGCTGCATGAGTTTTTCCATATTAAGCACAACAGATCCTTTGTTGGCGGACATTTGTCCCACAGGACTCATACTCTTTGGTTAGTACCCTTAAGAATATTTATCGGTGTACACTGGCTCATTGAGGGAATCAAAAAGGTTCAGGAGGGCTGGCTAAATCCTGCAAATATTAAAATTGTACAGATAGCTGGAACTACAGGGGCTTCAGCATCTGAGGCAGTTGCTACGACAGCAGCCTCACAAACAGCAGAAGCTGCGGCTGCATATGCAGCACCGATATTATCAAGTCCACCGGCTATATACCAGTGGTTTACCGATACCTTTGTTGCTCCTAATGCATTTTTATTCCAATCCAGCGTTGTTATTCTTGAAATAGCAATTGGTTTGGCATTAATAGCAGGCTTATTTACCTTCTTTGCATCCATAGGTTCAATATTCCTATGTGGTAATTTCATTATGTCAGCAATGGCTGGCTATGATATATTATGGTACGTATTTGCTTGTATTGCTATTATGGGCGGCGGAGGCGGAGCATTTGGACTTGACTATTATGTAATGCCTTGGATTAAAAAATGGTGGAAAAGTACACCTCTGGCGCAAAAAACCTATTTATACTTTGACTAGAATATTTTACATGCAAACTTTAATAAAAATTTGATTGTTAATAATTTATTTTTAATCAGGAGTATGTTATAATAAAATTAAACAATAATTAATTTCAAGGAGGAAATACTATTATGAAAAAATTATTATCATTAGTGTTGGTAGCAATTCTTACGCTTTCACTAGCTGTAGGCTGCGCTCCAAAGACAGAGCAAGCTGCAAATACAGATACAACATCAGCTTATAAAGACGGTACTTA
Organism: uncultured Clostridia bacterium; assembly: GCA_937930535.1. Classification (GTDB taxonomy): domain Bacteria; phylum Bacillota; class Clostridia; order Lutisporales; family Lutisporaceae; genus CALGKJ01. The sequence continues at coordinate 4,894 of CALGKJ010000038.1, read as the reverse complement.
CACAGCTAAGGGTACAGCAGATGAAAGAGGCTGGGTTCCAGAGATAACTGTTACAGTTAAAGATGGAAAAATAACAGAGGTTAAATATGATGAAGCTGCTGGAATGAAAAAATCACAAGATACTGCTTATCATAAAAACTTCATGGATAAATCAAATGTTGATTTAGTAGCTGCTTATGCTGCAATACAAAACAGCCTTGTTGCAACTCAAGATGCTTCAAAGGTTGATGCTTTCACTGGAGCTACAAGCTCATCAAACAATTTTAAAGCTTTAGCTGCTGAAGCACTAAAAAATGCTAAAGACGGCGACAAGTACAAGGACGGAAGCTATACAGCAAAAGGAACAGAAGATGAAAGAGGCTGGACTCCACAAATTGCTATAACTGTAGAAGGCGATAAAATAACAAAGGCAGCTTATGATGAAGTATCATCAAAGACATTTGTTTACAAGTCACAAGACACAGCTTACCATGCAAGATTTAAGGAGCAAAAGAACGTTGATTTACTTGCAGCTTATGATTCTTTCCAAAAATCACTTGTAGCTAAGCAAGATGCAGCAAAGGTTGATGCTTTTACTGGCGCAACAAGCTCATATACAAACTTTGTGGAATTGGCAAAGAAAGCACTAGAACAAGCTAAGTAAGCTTGGAATACAAATAAAAATACCAGCATCCTGCTGGTATTTTTATTTGTAAAATAATACTATTTGTTAAACATTGTCCACATGCCTATATCAACGAAGCCTAACCTTTTGTATATGCTGCCTGCCTTGGGGTTATTGTAGAATAGACACAGGCTTTTACCCTCATCTAAAAGCTCTCTGCAAAGCTTATTCATACATAGAGATGCGTATCCCCTCTGTCTGTAGTCAGGATGAGTGCACACTCCTACTATCATTGCAGAAATACTGTTTTCTGCTGTGGTTTGAGCTACCGCTGCCATTTTGCCGTCATCTTCAATAAAGTACGCCCTCTTATTGCCTTCCTCAAATCCCTTTCTTGCAGACTCGGCAGATACATTTTCAAATTCGTCTATCAGCTCATACAGTTCAAGGATCTTATCAACATCACTTAATTCCACTCGCTTTAACTTGTGTGTGCTTTGAACCAGCTCCAGTGAGTTGGTGTTATCCAGCTTGCAGAAATATGTATCACGTCTTTTACTGAAATTATGGACAGCCTCAAACTTTTCTACTATGGATTTTTCTCCTGATAGCATTTTAAAGTCCTGCTCCCTCATAATTTGATAAAAGCCCTTTAAATCAAAATCATCTCTTGAATAAAAGATTGCACTGTCAAAGTATTTGAGAAGAACTGCAATAAGTTCACCTTGCTTATTGAACTCACCCCAAAGCTTCTGAAATTCTTTGTCATAACCGTTATTTTCAACATCTCCTAAGATAAAAAGATTTATTTCACTTTCTTTCTTAATAAAATCCATCAAAACTTGGTTATCCCTTTTTCTAAGAGGTCTTATCATCCTATCACCCCCTGATTTTATATTATAAGCTTGTTATAAGCCTGCCTCCATTTGCCTTAAGCCATGCCTTAGCTTCCTTGCAGTTTGTATAGTAAAGCTCCACCATATCCCAAAAATCCTTGGAATGATTAAGATGTTTGATATGGCACAGCTCATGTATAACAACATAGTCCAGTATCCATAAGGGTGCCATGACGAGTCTCCAGTTGAAGTTAAGGTTTCCCTTCTGTGAACAGCTTCCCCACCGTGTTTTTTGCTCCTTTATTCTCACATCGTTATAGTTTAGCTTTAGTATATTGCTATAGTGAACCAGTCTTTCATTAATTATTCTATGGGCTTCCCTTAAAAACCATCTCTTTAAGGCATTTACAGTCTCACTGCTCTGCCGTTCAGCATTCCAGGAGTTATTTATGTATATGCAGAAAGTCTTATCTTTCATTATAACCTTTGCTTCTTTTCCTGGATAGCTTATGTATTTAATATTATATGCTTCACCTAGATATAAAATATTCATACTTTATCTCTTCCTTATGGTTTATATATATTGCTTACCTTCTAGGCTTTTAGCCAAAAACCCTATAGCACTAGTATAACATAAATAAAAACGGTGCTGCAGCACCGTTTTTATTTATGTTATTTTATCCCAGCCGCTTCAAATATTGCGTTCTGGTGTGCTTCATTTATTACATTGGTTCCGTGGGTTCGGCTGTTTAAAAAATGAACGTCTATATGTCCATCCATGTCGTTGTTTTTGATTTTATCAAGATTAAAGCCTGTTCCATAGCCTGCACTTCTATTGTCTACATGTTTGTTTGCAGGCTCGCTGTCAAGTCCAGCATGGGGCATTGCCGCCATAGATGCTGCTAATCTTCTTCCATCAATCTCAATTATTATTGGTCTTCTGTTCCAGCTCCATTCGCCGCCCCAGATTGCCTTTATGATATTTGAGTCTTCCTTTGTCAAAGCCTCACAATCTGCGTGATTTGTTCCGTAGGTTCTTACCAGCTTAAAGCTTAATCCGGTTCTTACATCTATCACATTTGCAACTGCTCCTAGATAAAATACGTCACTGGCACCTGTCCACCAGTCTAATATTTCAATCTCTGGAGCTGTTTCAGTAACAACAGCTTCAGTTATACTCTCATCTGTAGAAGCTTCATTATCTGCCGTGCTTGACTGTGCCCCCGGCTTGTCTCTTGTGATTGCGCCTCTGCTTGTTATAGCAGCATTATGCAGTTTTTCGGCTTCCTCTATTACTTTATTAAAGGTAGTCTCATCAATATTTCCACTAACCTTTATACCAAAGCTTGCCTGAAACTTCTTTATAGCTGCTGAAGTCATTGTACCATAAATACCGTCAAGCTTGCCTGAATAATATCCCAGCCTTTGCAATACATCCTGACAATATTTTATTTCATCTCTCGTTAATTTCTTGAAATTAATGGTGTCGCTAACAGTATTAGCCACACTACTGCTTGTACCTTTAATTGATACTAATCTTTCAAACAGCTTTGCATCAACAGTTCCTGTAGCTATAAAGCCATTTTTTACCTGAAATCTCTTGACTGCGTCCTGAGTCCTAGTACCATAAAAACCAATAGCTGTGTCATTAAAAAAGCCTAGTTCCTTCAGCTTAAGCTGAATTGTTACTACCTCCGCACCTTTGCTTCCGTATTGAAAAACATCGGCATTTACTACACTTACAGTAAGTACTGAAACAATTAGTAAAAAAACTAAAAACCTGCTTTTTCTCATCTCGCTCTCCTCTCCTGCTGGAAAATGCTGAACATTTGTACTGCTTCCAGCGTGCTTACGAGGTTAGTTGACGGATTCGGACTGAGAGTTCGCCCTACGAGAGCTTGACTGGCTTGTCAAGGTCGATTCACCCCATTGTTTTCCCCCGCTTCCTTGCTTGATTTTCAAGGAATTAAGCAATATGTATTGCATGTTATTAGTTTACATAATATTATTAAATTTTTCAATGGGACTATGTGCCTGTTTTACTACATACTTGTATACTATTCATTTCTGTTAAATAACTGCTTGATTTCCTCGCTGACCTTCTTAATATATTGTATGCTTGCTTCACTAATCACGGAATATTCTTCCACTTTGCTGCATAACACTACTTTTCGTACAGTTTTGTTTCCTTCCTTATATCTCAATCTATATACAGGCAGTATTTCAAAGCCGTCTATTTTTGTTCCGTCTTCATCCTTTAGTATACTAAGCTGAACCATTCCTCCGATATCAGTATATTTATCGTTTTGATTGGATATAAAGTTTCCTAAGGAATAATTGATAAATACCTCTCTGCCATTGGTTTTATACAGCTCGGACTTTCTTGCTACATGAGGATGACTGCCCAATACACAATCTGCCCCTGCATCAGCTATCTCCTTGAACAGCTCTTCTTGACCATCCTCTATGCTTCTGACATATTCTGTTCCCATATGTACATATACAATTAAAAAATCACACCTGTCTCTTATTTCTGCAATATCCTTCTTTACACTTTCAGTATCCAGCATATTTATCATACCTTTCGGTGCAGGAATACCATTTGTACTGGAGGTATATGCAAGTATCCCGAGCTTTATGCCATTTTTTTCCATCAATCCATATTTTACTTGTTCTGCTTCTCCTGTTCCTACTGGGATCATGCCTTTTTGCGAGATATTTTTTACTGTTTCTTTTATTCCCTCTGCTCCTGTGTCCACACTGTGATTATTGACAGTTACTAATACATCAAAGCCTGCATTTGCTATTGCATCCAGCACCTCAACAGGAGAATTAAAATTAGGATAGCCTGATGGCTTTCTCATTGTGTTTACGGTAGTTTCAAGATTGCCAATGGCAATATCAGCAGATTCTATTACTGGCTTTATATCCTCAAAGGAAGGATTGAAATCATATCCGTTGTTAGTATAAGCTTCTTTTATTTGTGGTGTATGAAACATTATGTCTCCCACTGCTACAATCGTAATTTTTTTTGGCGGTTCTGGTGTTGGCTCCACTGTCGGCTCTGTATCAACAGCTTCGTAGTCTGTCGGCTCATTATCTGCTCCTTGAATATTACCATTTGCAGCGCAAGCTGTCATATTAAAGCACAGCAGAACTATCAATAGACAAATAAGTATATTTTTCATATTTATGTCCATGCCCTGTATTCTGCATAAAACGTAATGTAAGAAATTGCATGGACTCGGCACCCCTTTCACATATATTTCTAATTTCTTTCGACCTTCCTCCTAATTTGCATGAAAAGTTGGTCTAACCGGCTTTTCAGCAATGATAAAACCTATTAATACATTAGTACTTGTATATTGTACCACGATTAGACTAAATAAGAAATCTCTATTTGGTAATCACAATTATCAATAATATGAATAAAATAATAATGAATACAAAAAAC
>CALGKJ010000037.1 GCA_937930535.1 uncultured Clostridia bacterium | reverse complement strand
GCAGCAATTTAATTATATTTTTTGTTGAACTCTGAGTATTACATGTTATTTTACTATATGTTTTTTCATTAATTTTTTTAGATTCATACGCTTCCTTAGCTCTTTGCTTGAATGTTTCTTCATTTGATATTATATCTTTTAATATATCGCTGTGGCTCTTACTTGGCAATCCACCTCTCTCATACCTATTAATAGTCATTTTTCCCCACCCAAGTATTGATACGAGCTCTCTTTGTGACAAACCATATTTTTCTCTGAAATTTATTATTTCTTGTGAAGTTATTGTTCCTGTTAGCTCTGCATATACCTTGTAAAGTCTTTTAAGATTAGCATCTTCGATTTCCAGCACAAAAATATCATCTCCACATTCATCACAAACAGCAATATTTTCTTCAACATTTACCAATTGTCCTCTGTATTCTTTGATCATTTCTTGCCGTATATGATAACTTACTCTTTTATCACATTTATCACATTTATCACAATAAACATTTTTCATGCTATTTCTCTCCTTACATTAGAAAACTATTTTACTTTTAAAATCCGAGTTGTTTATTCTAAATTTATTTTCTATATTATTATAATATCATACATATAATAAAATTGCCACTATTTGATGGCATATTTATTATTATTTTAACCAAAATTAGACTTAGTATACGAAATAACTAAAAAAGTTGCTGGCACATTAATTGTACCAGCAACTTTTATTTTATACTCTTTCTACCTTCATTCCAGTAGAATGTCCATTTAGTTCCTGCTTTTCGTAGCCTTCTTCTGTTGTTCTCTCTACGCTTACTGCTAGAGTTTCCTGCATTATATAGTCCTTGTGAACAGCTACTGCATTGGCTATTTCTTCATCGCCATTATAGAATATTGCTATTTTATCCATCATTTCGTAATTATTGTTCTTTCTCATTTGCTGAACCTTGGATATGAATTCTCTAGCATAACCTTCCTCTACAAGCTCTTTTGTGAGAGTTGTATCCAGTATTATAAATAGGTTGTTAGCCATTGATACTGTGAAGCCTTCCTTTGCTGAAATAGTGGTTAATACATATTCCTTTGAAGCCTCAAACTTTTCACCATCCAGATCAAGCACTACTGTTTCACCGGATTCAAATTTCGGAGCGTATATTGAAGCATCCAGCTCTGAAAGTACTTTTCCGTAAGCTTTTATTTTGGAGCCTAGTACTGGGCCTGCTGTTTTGAAGTTTGGCTTCAGGCTGAAATTCATATATTTGTTCAGCTCTTTTTCGAATATTACTTCTTTAACGTTAAGCTCTTCTTGGATTAGCGGTATCAAGTAGGATATTAATTCTTCGTATTTTCCGTCTATAAATACTTTTTGTATTGGCTGACGAACCTTTATTCTTACCTGCTCTCTTGCACCTCTGCCAAGTCCTACAAGGTCTCTTACCAAGTCCATTCTTTCCTCAAGCTTGTTATCTATCAGGCTTTCATTAAGCTCTGGATAGTTTGCAAGGTGTACGGACATTTCACCAGTAAGGTTTCTGTATATTTCCTCTGAAAGATATGGTGCAAATGGAGCTACCAGTTTTGATATACCTACTAATATTTCAAAGGTTGTATTGTAAACAGCTTTTTTGTCTTCTGTAAGCTCTGTATCCCAGAAACGTCTTCTTGAACGTCTGATATACCAGTTGGATAAATCTTCGCTTACAAAGTCTTGTATTTTTCTTATAGCTTTTGTTAAGTCGAATATTTTCAGCTCTTCTTCTACTTCTCTTACCAGATTGTTGAACTTGGAAAGCATCCATCTGTCCAGCTCTGGTCTGTCCTTGTACTCAACATTAAATTCCTTTGGATCTATCTTGTCAGTGTTTGCATACAGCGTAAAGAAAGTGTATACGTTCTTTAGTGTTCCAAAGAATTTGCTTAGTACTTCCTTTAGTCCATCTTCATCAAACTTTGTTGGTGTCCATGCTGGTGATACATATAACAGATACCATCTTAATGCATCTGCACCGTATTTGTCGAACATTTCAAATGGGTTTACTGTATTTCCAAGGGATTTGGACATTTTCTTGCCGTCCTTATCAAGTACGTGCCCATTTACCAATACTCTTTTATAAGGTGACACGCCTTTGACAAAGGTTGATATTGCAAGCAGTGAGTAGAACCATCCTCTTGTTTGGTCTATACCCTCACATATAAAGTCAGCAGGGAATAGCTGGTCAAAGTTATCTGCATTTTCAAATGGATAGTGTTGTTGTGCAAAAGGCATTGCTCCGCTGTCAAACCAGCAGTCAATAACATCTACTACTCTTGTCATTGTTTCGCCGCATTTGTCGCATTTTAAATGTACATCGTCTACATAAGGTCTGTGCAGCTCTATAGTTTCATCTATATTTTCTATAGCTCTTTCGGCTAATTCTTTTCTTGAGCCTACTGTGTCAAAGTGTCCGCATTGACATCTCCATATATTAAGTGGAGTTCCCCAGTATCTGCTTCTGGATATTGCCCAGTCGTTAAGATTTTCCAGCCAGTTTCCAAAGCGTTTTTCTCCTACATAGTCAGGATACCATTCAACTGAATTGTTGTTTTCTATCAGCTTATCCTTAAGTTTGGTTATTTCTATATACCAGCTTGGTTTAGCATAGTATAGAAGCGGTGAATGACATCTCCAGCAGTGTGGATAGTTATGCTCTACCTTTTCTTTTTTGTAAAGCTTGCCTTCTGCTGCCAGCCATTTTATTATGTCTATATCTGCATCCATTACAAAGGAGCCTTCCCATGGAGTAGTTACAAATTTACCTGCTTCATTTACTGGCTGTAGTACAGGCAGGTTGTATCTTCTTCCTGTATTGTAGTCATCTTCACCAAATGCTGGTGCTGTGTGTACTATACCTGTTCCGTCTTCAGTTGTAACATAGTCTGCTACCGTTACAAAGAATGCCTTTTTATCAGCTTCTACAAATGGCATTAATTGCTCATATTCTATATATTCTAGGTCTTTGCCCTTAAGTTCCTCAAGTACTTCAAACTCTTCTCCTAGTACCTTCTTGGATAGTGTTTTTTCTACATAGTATACATCTTCACCCTGCTTAACCTTAAGGTAGGTTTCGTTAGGGTTTACTGTTAATGCTACGTTTGAAGGCAGTGTCCAAGGAGTTGTTGTCCATACCAGGAAATATTCATCAGCACCTTTTCTCTTAAACTTAACTACTACTGTATTTGTCTTTATCTCTTTGTAGCCTTGTGCAACCTCGTGGGAAGCAAGTCCTGTTCCGCATCTTGGGCAATATGGGAGTATCTTGTGTCCCTCGTATATATAGCCTTCCTTGTGGAATTTATTGAGTATCCACCAAGCTGTTTCTATATAGTCATTGTTAAGGGTTATATATGGATTATCAAGGTCTATAAGGTATGCCATTCTTTCGGTCATTTCACGCCAGAGTCCTGCATACTTAAATACTGATTCTCTGCATTTTTCGTTAAATTCCTTTATACCAAACTTCTCTATATCCTGCTTGCCGGATATTTTCAGCTCCTTTTCTACCTCGATTTCAACAGGCAGACCATGGGTGTCCCAGCCGGCCTTTCTTTTTATTTGGAAGCCCTTCATTGTCATATATCTGCATACGGAGTCCTTAAGAGTTCTGGATATTACGTGGTGTATGCCTGGCTTTCCGTTGGCAGTTGGAGGTCCTTCAAAGAAAATAAACGGTTTTGCCCCTTCTCTTGTTTCTATACTTTTTTGCAGCAGATTTATATCGTTCCAATATTGTGATATGGACTTTTCATTTTCTGCTACAGCTTTGTCTGATAAAAATTTAAACTTTTCCATAATTATTCTCCCTTCTTGTCATAATGATTCTTATGTATTAAGTTTGTGTACTATTAAGGAAGCAACCATAAAACTTAATTTATTCA
>CALGKJ010000036.1 GCA_937930535.1 uncultured Clostridia bacterium | reverse complement strand
GCTTCGGGGGTGGTTCTGCTGGCTTCTATAGTTTTATCTCCCAGCTTTGCAGATATAGTACCTATAAGCCCTGAAGCTTTATTGTCCGCAGCTAGAATCGATCTTATTAAATATGTAGTAGTAGTCTTGCCATTAGTCCCTGTAACTCCTATAAGCTTAATCTGCTTTGTAGGATTTTCATAATAAGAAGCTGCCAAAATAGGCATTGATTCCCTTGTATTGCTTACCTTTATAGTCGTAACACCGTAAATTTTTAAATCCTTTTCTGCAAGTACAGCCACCGCCCCATTTTGAACTGCACTTTGTATAAAATCGTGTCCATCAACCTGAAAGCCTTTTATACATACAAACAAATCACCTTTTTTAACCTTTCTCGAGTCGTACTCTATACCAGTTATGTTTGTTTCCATGCTTCCAAAGTATGATATTACCTTAATATCTCTTATTAGTTTTTTAAGCAGCATTTTAGTCCTCCTACTCAAGGTGTACTGAACCTATATAATATTTTGATTGTTGACATGTTTTATAAAATATATGCTGTTGCAATTGCTGGTGTATTTTATATACCTTAAATTGCACCATTACTATTATCCTTCAACCTTTGCAAAAAGGCAACTGGAATAAAGCAAAATCTTTAATTCCGTTGCCTATTATTATAGAGCTGCTTACTGTTCAACAGGTTTAACTGCTAGTATTACTGTTGTTCCCTCATTAACATTTGAACCTGATTTGGGAATTTGATCTAATACAAGAGAACTGTTTGTATAATCTACTTCTCCCTCTACAGAATACTTAAGACCTGCCTCGTGAATCTTTATAATCGCATCCTTCAATGACATATTGCGGATTTCTGGTACAACTACTGCTGGTCTTTGCATCAGCTTTGCTTCTTCCTCTGTATACTGAGGCTTAATGTCAAGATACCTTAGAGTGTCCGACATTATATTTCCAACCACAGGTGCCGCTATCTGTCCTCCATAATATATAGCCCCACCAGGTTCATCTATTACGACCAGTACGATAACCTTAGGATCATTTGCTGGTGCAAAGCCTAAGAAGGAGGATATATATTTGCCTGCTGCATAAACCTTATTTTCTACTTTTTGAGCTGTTCCTGTTTTTCCTGCAATTTTATAGCCTGGAATATAAGCTTTATTGCCTGTTCCGAATGCAACAACAGATTCAAGTATACTTCTCATTGTATCTGATGTTTCCTTGGAAATAACCTGTCTGACCATGCGTGGTTCAAATTCGTAAACTGTATTGCCTTCATTATCTATAAGCTTTTTAGCTATCCTCGGCTCCATAAGCTTTCCGCCGTTTGCAATGGCTGCTACCGCCGTAATCAACTGTATAGGGGTAACTGATATCCCCTGCCCAAAGGAGGTGGTAGCAAGCTCCACAGGTCCGACTGCCCCTACACCGCGAACTATTCCCGGTGCCTCACCCGGCAGCATTATGTTTGTTTTCTCACCAAAGCCAAATGCCCGTATATACTTATAAAACTTCTCTGCTCCCAGCTTTTCACCTACAGCTATAAATACTGGATTGCAGGAGCTCATAACGCCCTCTACAAAGGTTTGGCTTCCATGAGGATTATGGCTTCTCCAGCATTTTAATCGTTTTCCGCCTATCATAACTGAACCTGCACAGTAAAATTTATCTTCAGGTTTTACTACGCCTTCTTCTATGCCTACCGCAGAGGTAATAATTTTAAAGGTTGAGCCCGGCTCATATGTATCATTTACTGCTGGATTCCTCCAAATGCTGTTTAGTACATCCTGTCTTTCTTTGGAGGACATTGAATCCCAGTTACCTAAATATTGTTCAGGTGCTTTTTTATAATCATTATTATCGTAATCCGGTTTGCTTGCCATAGCCAGTATATCACCGTTATTCGGATCCATTACTATTGCTGTTACGCTTTTTGCCTTATTTTCAACCCAAGCATTCTCCACATGCTTTTCAGCAAAGTGTTGTATGACCTCGTCTACAGTTAGTACAAGATTTAATCCGTCCTTTGGCTCGTAATACTTGGTATCACTGCCCGGCAGCTCCTTGCCATGAGCATCGTACATATTTATGATACGCCCCGGGTAGCCTGTCAGATATTTGTTATATGTAAGCTCAGCTCCGTTAAGTCCTTCGTTGTCAATATTGGTAAAGCCAAGTACAAAGGCTGCAAAATTCGCCTGAGGATAAAACCTTTTTGAGCCATCTGCAAAGGATAATCCCTTTAACTCTTTTTCCCTCAGCAGCTTTACCTTTTCTGAGTCCACATTTTTCATTATTGTAACGCTGGCTTTTTTAGTTTTTACTTTTTCAAGCACCGCCTGCTCATCGAGTCCCAGCACCTCGCTTAATGCCTGAGCCACAGCTTCCGGGTCCTTAACATTTGCTGGACTTACACTTACCTCATAAGCTGTTGCACTTATAGCCAGCTCTTTTCCATTACGATCGTATATTATTCCTCTTCTGGATTTAACAACTGTATCCTTTGTCCATTGCTCCATAGCTTTTTGTCTGTATTCACTGCTGTTTATTATCTGTATAAAAACTAAACGGCCTACTAATGCAAAATAAACTGCAAAAAAGCCCGCAAGCAATACAATTAATCTTTTTTTCACTGTTCTCTTTACGCTGGACAAAGTAATGCACCGCCTTGTAACTAAGTTATAATCAATCTAGCAGCTTTAGTAGATTTCCTATTGCATTTTTTATATATGATATATATATATTCTCGTTTAATTCCATTTCGTCGTGGTAGCTTGCATATTTTTTTCTATTTTCAGCCTCTGCTTCCTTTACACTTACATATACAATCTGAGTCTGAACATTAGGATACTGCATACCAAGCTGTTCAATAGCTGTTTTCTCTAGTGCCTCCAGATTTACTGTTTTTGCAATCTGCACGTTTAAATCAGTCTGCTCTTTTTGTGCTTCCTTGTAGCCTGCCTTAAGATTCCTGTGTTCAAATCCCAATTCTGCAATGTAAGCATATCTAGCTATAATTATTATACTTACTGCAAAAACAAAAGCTAGGTTGAAAATATGCTTTTTGGTTTTGGGCTTTTTCCTTGGTTTTACTTCAGGCTGTTTCTTTGGTTGTTCCAAGGGGATATTATCTAAGTATTGTCTTTTTCTATAATCATATGCTCTGTTGTCTGCTACTAACAATTTTATTCCCTCCTAACCCCTTTTAGAACTTACTCTTTCGGCAACTCTAAGCTTTGCACTTTTCGCTCTTGAATTCAGCTCCAGCTCTTCTTGAGTTGCTGTTACAGGCTTTCTGGTAACTACCTTTAGTTCAGGCTGCTTTCCGCACATACATATTGGAATAGTATGGGGACAAGTACATGGTTTTTCCATGCTGTTAAATAAAGTTTTTACAATTCTATCCTCCAGGGAATGAAATGTTATAACTGCCAGTCTCCCACCGGGTGCCAAAATACTAACTGCGTCCTTGACTGCACTCTCCAAAACTCTCAACTCATCATTAACTGCTATTCTCAATGCCTGAAAAGTTCTCTTGGCAGGATGTCCGCCTTCTTTCCTTGCCGCCGCCGGTATTGCTTTTTTTATTATTTCTACAAGCTGCCCTGTTGTTTTTATTCTATTCTTGCTTCTTTCATCACAGATGAATTTAGAAATTCTGACAGCCCAATTTTCTTCACCATACTCTTTGATAATCCTGCTTAATTCCTTTTCTGATAAATCATTTAGTAAATCCTCTGCTGTCAAAGCTCTGCTTTTGTCCATCCTCATATCCAGAGGTCCATCTTGCATATAGCTGAAGCCGCGCTCCTCCTGATCTATCTGGTGGGATGATACTCCAATATCCATCAATATCCCATCTACGGCTGAAAAGCCTGCGTTTTCTACTACAGACTTAATATTTCTAAAGTTATTATGAACAATTATCACGCTATCCTTAAATTCCTTTAATCGCTCAGAGGATGCGGCTATAGCCTCCTCATCCTGATCTATCCCGATTAATCTGCCTCCCGGCTGCATACGTCTTGCTATCTCAATTGAGTGCCCTGCTCCTCCCAGTGTACCATCAACATATACACCTCCAGATTTTATCTCCATATATTCAAGCACTTCGTTAAGCATTATTGGAACATGTTGAAAATTCAAACTAACTCACCCTCTATATCATATTCCGAGCTGTGACATCTTTTCCGCCACATCCTCATAACTAATATCTGCATCATTATTAAATTTATTCCACTCATCCAAACTCCACAGCTCAATACGAGTAGAAACTCCTATTATTACAACTTCCTTGTCTATATTGGCATATTGCTTAAGATTTGAGGGTATCAGAGTTCTTCCCTGCTTGTCTATATCACATTCACTTGCTCCTGCGAAGAAGAACCTTACAAATGCTCTGGCATCCTTGCTGGTCATTGGGAGATTCTTTAGCTTATCCTCCACTTTACTCCACTCTTCCAGTGAATATATGAAAAGGCAGTTATCCAATCCTTTTGTTGCCACAAATTTTTCACCTAGCTGCTCCCTGAACTTTGCAGGCATTATAAGCCTGTTTTTAGGATCCAGGCTGTGCTGATATTCGCCTATAAACATATACTCACCACGCTTTCCCACACAAGTATACCACTTTACTCCACTTTAAACCACTTTCTTTGTTATTCTATATATTTTTTTAAAATCCTTCCCACTTTCATACATTATCCAAAAAAAAATAAAAATGGTACGAAAGACCTAGTCTCTAGACCTAGTCTCTGTACCATTTTTGTTGGTTTTTGAATATTATTGTATTATGCCGTTATTGCCAAATCGCTGTAAAACTGATTAATAAGAATATCCAACTCAATACTTTTATTATATATCTTATCGTATCCGGCATTTTGAAGTATCAAACTATGTAATTGCTGTCTTACTGATTCTATTTGTTTTTTGTTCATTTTAATCACCGCCAAAACTAATGTACTTATATATTATATTGGCAAGCTAAAAACGTCAATATTTATATTATCCTGTAAAATCTATCAAAATACCAAATATCTGGTATTTTGACAAGTTTTCGTTATTTTTCTCTTTATTCTGTTATTGGCTTATAGTTTATGACACAGCCTGTAAGTTATTGCCATTTTTTAATATTCTTCTTTCTTGTTATTGCGAATTCTATTATACATAAATATGCATCCAAAAATCAGTATCGTTAAAATACTGATAAGCTGTGCGGTTCTCATCCCAAATACATAAAGACTGTCTGTTCTCAAACCTTCAATAAAAAATCTTCCTACAGAATATAATATTCCATACAGTAAAAATACTTCCCCATTTGCTTTCTTTTTGTTTCTATATAGCATAAGGAATATAAAAACAAGCAGATTCCAAACTGATTCATATAAAAAAGTTGGGTGAACTTTGATTCCATCAACCATTATTCCCCAAGGTAGATTAGTAGGTCCCCCATGGGCTTCATTGTTCATAAAATTTCCCCATCTCCCTATTGCTTGTCCTATAATTATGCTTGGAGCTGCTATGTCAGCCATTTCCCAAAAGGATAGCTTCTTTATTCTCGTAATTATGTAACCTGTTGCGACTGCCGCAATTAGTGCACCATGTATTGCCAAGCCTCCGCCTCTGATGTTAATTATTTCTCCAAGGTTATTTTTATAATAATTCCACTCAAATATTACATAGTATGCTCTGGCTCCAACTACTGCCATAGGTACGCACCACAATGCCAAATCAATTATAATCTCTGGATTATACCCTAGTTTTTTTGCTTCTCTGTATGCCAGTAATATTCCTATAAGGATACCTGCTGACAAAAGTATACCATACCACCTAATAGATAAACCAAATACCTCAAATGCTATAGGATCCATATTATACCTCCTGTTTTTAATATTTTATTAATATGTATTTCTAGGAATTGATATTCCTCAATTGGAATCTTGTATATTCATTCGTACTTCATGCATAGATATTAGAATAAGATAGATACTAATATTCCTATACTCCTACTGTATGATTATAGTTTTTAATATGGAAACTGTCAAGTTTTAGCACTTTATGTTACTATCATTCAACTTCCGACATATCTACCTTTGAATCTGTTATTTCCATTATGGAGGTATAACTCTTTTTCTGTAAATAATCATCATACGCAAGATACAGTGCCCAAATAATACTCCATAAATCACCATCACCACTGACAACATTCAAGCCAAGCTCATTTATTGCTTCTTTTCTATTTATACAGTATCCGTGAGAAAAATATTTTTCTATCATAGTTTTTGTTACCAGCTTTGCTTTATCTCTATTATTTTTAAACATATTATTAGCAAGAAGTGCCTCTGCATATTGGTAAGATGCCTTCATAGATTTTTCATAGTCTCCAATTATCCATGGATCAAGCTTTTCTGCAATGGGATGAAGTATTGAAGAAGTTACCTTGGGATCCGCGCTGTTTATAATTCTTTCCTCCATAAAGTCTACACATAGCCTGATGGATTGCACAGGCACCCATAAATCGTCATATACTGGATGCTTTACAAGAGGATCTATAGGTCCTAGTTCGGAGGTAGGGCCCATTATTATCTCGTCAGCCCCTATAGCAACCATAGTTGCAGCACTTTTTGCCACAAATGGTATTATAACCCCAAAATAGTCGCAGTATTCTCTGATTAGGTTTACTATCTTATAAGGGGTATCAACTGCTCCGCCATAACTATTTAAAAACAAGTATAATTTGTCGGTTTTACCTATAGTACTTAACTGTTTGTAGAGAGGTACAAGAACATAATCATCCATTGGATAGTAGGATATATAAGAAATGACCCTTGCTTCCAATGTGTTTTCTATACTTTTCAACAAACTGATTCTTTTTTTATTTGATATGTTGAACACTCTAAAACCCCTCTCGCTATTATTGATAACTACGAAACATATCCTTGACATATTTTTCACTAATATATATACCCATATAAGATTACTTGCTAAAAGACTGCTTATATGAGAAAAGCTTTGCCGTCAGTGTATTATGTTAACAATGATTTGTTTACATAGATGTTCGTAAATCTACAGTTGATTCCATCCCTCTGCTTCTAATAAATATAATATGTGCAGACAGCTTTATTAGTGAGGATTAAAACAATATAAAAAAAATAAAAAAGTGCGATTCCACATATATGGAAAAGCACTTTTTTATTTTATAAATTAAAGCTCGTTTACTATGCTTATTGAGGCACTTGCACCTATTCTGGATGCACCGGCTTCTATCATTTTCAGAGCTATTTCCAGGTTTTTAACACCACCTGAAGCCTTAACTCCCATTTCTTCACCAACTGTTTTTCTCATTAATGCTATATCTTCCGCTTTTGCGCCAGCAGTTGAAAAGCCTGTGGAAGTTTTAACATAATCAGCACCTGCTTTTTTTGAAAGCTCACATGCTATTACTTTTTCTTCATCAGTAAGAAGACATGTTTCTATAATAACCTTCAACAAAGCTTTTTCTTTACATGCATCAACCACTGCCTTTATATCTTCCTCTACTAAAGCAAGGTTTCCTGATTTTAATGCTCCGATATTTATAACCATATCTACTTCAGTTGCGCCGTTTTCAATAGCCTTTACAGCTTCAAATGCCTTTACCTCTGGTAATGTTGCTCCCAATGGGAAGCCTACAACTGTACACACCTTAACCTCTGAATCCTTAAGTATTGAATATGCATGCTTTACATAGCTGGGATTTATGCATACTGAAGCAAATTTGTACTCAAGAGCCTCATTACAAAGCTTTGTAACATCATTTTGAGCAGCTTCTGGTTTTAGCACAGTATGGTCGATGTATACTGCTAGTGTTTGTTTATCCATTATTATTCCCCCAATTTTTTTATTTTACTATCTCGCCTATATCTCCGTTTTTGATGCCCGCTGCATTACCCTCCTCAATGTCAATATGCATATCTAATGCATATTCAGGGTGTACTCGTACAACTACATTTTCAAATACAACAGCACGTTCTTCACCAACTCTTACCTTAACGATGTCATTATCCTTTAAGCCGAAATTTGGCGCATCGTCTGTGTGCATATGTATATGTCTAGCTGCAACCACAACGCCTCTTTCAAGCTGAATCTGACCCTTTGGACCTACTATTGTACATCCCGGGGTTCCTTCCAGCTTGCCAGAAGGTCTTACAACTGCATCAACACCTAACGTTCTTGCATCAAACACTGAAATTTCTATTTGAGTTTCAGGTCTGACGGGTCCAAGTATCCTTACACCCTTAATTGTTGACTTTGATCCTATTATATCAATCTTCTCTTCGCAAGCAAACTGACCCGGCTGTGATAAATCCTTCATTTTGGTCAGTTTATGCCCTTCACCGAAGAGTATCTCTAAATGCTGCTGCGAAATATGCACATGCTTGTTTGACATGCTTACTGGTACTGTTTTTTGCATAGTATGCTTCCTCCCATAATTTTAAATATAAATATTAGTGTAATTAATATTAATATATATTGAAAATATATTTTAATCTTGTGTATCTGAATGTTTTATCTATGTATACAATATACTTAATTATTAACAGATTGATATACCTTTAACATTATAGCACATTCTATACGCTTTTTCTGCAATTCACATTCCATATCATAAGGTTTTTTTAAATCATTATTAAAATTTACAGCATTGGCTTGGCATCCGCCGCTGCAATAAAATTTTGCCCAGCACTCTTTGCATTTCTCTTTATGATAAACCGTATTTTGGGAAAAACTTTTTTGAAGTACTTTATTTTTAACACCTTCTCGTACATTTCCCATAATATACTGTTCTTTTCCTACAAATTGATGGCAGGGGTAAAGCTCGCCCTCAGGTGTAACTGCAAAATACTCAACGCCTGCTCCACAGGAGGATACCCTTTTATAGACACAGGGACCTCCGTCTAAGTCCATCAAAAAATGATAATATCTAAAGCCTTTACCATTTTCTTCATACTCAATATACTTTTTCGCAAGCTGCTCATATTGTTCATAAATCTTTTCTATGTGCTCGTGCCTTAAAGCATATTCATTGCTTTCCTCTGCTACTACAGGCTCTATAGATATTTCTTTAAAGCCGTTGTCTGCAAGGAATATAACATCCTCACAAAAATCAAGATTATTAGCAGTAAAGGTTCCTCTAATATAATAGCTTTTTTCATTTCTTTTAGCTACAAAATTTTTGATATTGGGCAGTATCTCATCAAAGGTACCGCTGTCATCCAAAAATTTTCTCATTCTATCATTTACTTCTTTTCTTCCATCTATACTTAGTACTACATTGTCCATGTTATTATTCATAAATTCTATTATTTCATCGTTTAACAGAGTGGCATTTGTGGTAATGGTAAAGCCGATTCTTTTTCCATATTCCGTCTGTCTCTCTCTCCCATACTCCACCGCAGCTTTAACAACATCAAAATTCAAAAGAGGTTCTCCGCCAAAAAAATCAACCTCTAAACGTTTTCTGGTGCCTGAGGTTTTAAGTACAAAATCTATAGCCTGTTTTGCTACCTCCAGAGGCATAAGCTTTCTGCCTCCATGATAATCTCCAGTGGAAGCAAAGCAATATCCGCATCTTATATTACAGTCATGGGCAATGTTTAAACACAATGCCTTAGTATTAAACTCCCTTTCTTCTCCCAAAACCTTATCCATATACGCATCTGATGAAAAAAGAAGTCCTGTATTTTCAAGCTCTTTAAGCTCGCTATATGCCTCTTTTATCTCTAATGCAGAATATTTATCTGAAAGCTTTGTGACAATATCCTCCAAGTCACAGCTATATATATCAAGTATATCAAAGGTAATATCGTCTACTGAATGTACCGTCCCGCTATGAACATCGATAACAATTTTTAAATTGTTCAATTTATACTTATGTATCAAATTAGTTTCCCCCAATTTAGGTAAATTTCAATCCTTATTCTATATTAAATTTACTATACTGTCAATTTTTAAAGCAAAATAACTTTCTTATACCAGATCATATGAGTTAACTTAAGCTCTAATTTTACAAATCTCTGGCTGTAAATATAATTTTTCTACAGTTGTTTACAAAAGCAGCACCTTAAGAATATGAAAAAACTAACATTATATGATGCTTATTATATTGAGGTATTTCATATAAATTACTGTGCTGCCTCTCGGGCTAGGCTTCGTGGAGTAAACAACTTCCGAAAAGTTATATTTACAGCATATTGGAATAGCTTGGCTTAAGTTAACGCATATGTTTAAGATATATAAATGTAAAGACCGGTGAATTTCACCGGTCAACAGGGTTAATATTATTAATTTAGTCTATTTCCTGATTTAATTCTTCAACAAGTTCATCTGCATTTATTCTATATCTGAGAGCAGCCTGCTCTACAGTCATGTATAGAGCTCCGCCTCATCCAAAGCACTTAATACCGTTTTCTTTAAATACCTTTTCCAGCTCAGGATTTTTGTATAGTATGTCATCTATAACCATATTTTTATCAATCATTAATATCACCCCTCTTTATAGTATCACCATATTTATATTATATAACCGTATCTAAATACTTTACTGCACTCAAAGCCGCAACATTACCCTCACCTACAGCCTTTGCTATCTGGTAGGGCTTTCCAGTACAATCACCGCATGCAAATATGCCTGGTATATTAGTTGCCATGCTTCTATCTACCCTTATTGAGCCATCCTCCAGCTCCAAGCCTTCTATTAACTGATTTACAGGAAGTACATTTCTTATAATAAATATAACATCAACATTTAACTGGCTGTCAGAGAGTTTTAAAGTGTCAGCCTTTACTTCGTTTCCATATATGCCCAAAACCTTTTCCTCTATCATCTTAATGCCTTCTCTAAGCTTAGTCTTATGGTTATACGTAGGTATATAGTAAACCTGAGAGCAGATTTCTGAAAGATAGTTTGCTTCCTCCTCACCTTCTTCGTTCTCAGAGATTATGGCTGCCGACTTGTTTCTATATAGAGGCCCATCACAGGTGGCACAGTAGCCTACGCCGCGCCCAAGATACTCTCTCTCTCCTTCAAAGTATTTAAACTTTGCATGACCAGCAGCAATTATTATACTTCTAGCTTCATAAAATTCGCTGCCTGAATTTAACGCAAAGTAATCACCCATATTCAGTATGTTATATATTTTTTCTTTCCTTATTTCGACTTCCATTTCCTCTGCGTGTCTTTTATATGCTTCTAAAAGCTCAGTACCGCTGATCCCGGGCATTCCTAGATAATTGTCAATCTGCGGTGCTTTCATCAAGCCTGTAGTCTTTTCATTTCCTGCGAAAACTAAAAGGCTTTTATTCCTTATCTTTAGATTAAGAGAAGCGGAATAAGCAGCAGGACCTCCGCCTACTATTATTGCATCATACATATTATCACATCCTTTTGGTAATTGTTTAGCCTCTGTAAACTATATACAATTGCAAGCCAGCCATAGCTATAAAGAAAAATAAGCTTACATAAATAGGCCAAGATATTCTTAGTGTCTTAAGCGTTCTGCTTAAGCTTATATCGGCTGGTATATCTGCTCTGCCTTTAGAGCGGTCATCAAGTGCTTTCATAGCAAAAAACATGATTGTGCCTGTTATTAAAGCAATAAAGCCAAATAGAATTGCCGCAATTGCCAGATTGCCCGTGGTTACTGCGGCTGCTTCAGCATTAACATCCTGCTGGGGTAAAATACCAGATAGCAGAGTTATGATATATCCCAAGGTTACAGATATGGCATTATTTAGAAAATGCCCTAATATACCTGCATATAAGGAGTTAGTCTTATAAACTACAAAACCCAAAACTATACCAAGAAATGTTGGTCCAAATAGATTCTGAACATTCAAATGCATAATACCAAAGAGTACTGCTGTAAAGATTATGCTTTTCCACATTCCAACCTTTTCATATGCACTAAGCATCAGACCTCTCATCAAAATCTCTTCACAGATTCCAGCAGATACTGCAATAATAAATATATATAAAAAGTACTCCCCTGGGTTGGTTGCTATTGGTACAGGAGAAGGTATCAGCTCACCAAAAAGGCTTACTATTATGTTTCCAATCAAGCTTATAAAAACTGCTACAAAATATCCCGATACAAATATAGTTGTAACTAAAGCGGCATCTACAAAGCTAAGCTTATTTAGCCTTAAAATATTCTTAATACTGCCTTTCTTAATCAGTATATAGATAATTACAGGCAGTGCGATAAGTACAAATTCAGTTATCAATAAACCAAATCTAATATCCAGGGACTGAACATAATACCCTGCAAACAGAAATAATATAAGGCATGTCATATATACTAAGTTAGCTCCAAATATTGTTATATTTTTCCCTTTTATCTGATTCTCCAATTTTTCATCCTCCTACTGTCTATATATTCTCTCTTCTCGTCTTTCTAAAGGTTCAATTACATATTCATGCTCTATACTTAGAGGCTGCCCTGCCACTGTGGGCAAAACCTTATTTATGCCTTCAACTTCTGTAATAGTATTAACAAGAGAAGAAATAGTCATATATTCTCCAGCAGCTCCTCTGCTGTGCTTTGTATGCATTTCCTCTGAAAAGTCTATTCTTACCAAATTGTCTTCTATAGATAGATTATTTACCCTGACTTGTTCAGGTATTGTCTTATAAAGATTTTCTTCTGCCGGCCCCTTAATAAGCTCTTCAACAATTCTTTTAAGCAGTTCTTCCTTATCAGCATCTTTCTTAATATTGATTATTCTTTTTTCTGCAACTACGTGTGTAGCTTGAGAATTGGCAAAATAAAGTATTATCTCTGCTGTATTGCCATCTGCTATAAAGTCTGTATATTCGAGAAAGCCATAAGGCACTCCACTTGGAGCTATTAAATCCTTGCCCTCTACTAAAAGTCTCACCCTGTTTATTTCCTCAAACTGCACCATTGTATTTACAAAAGAAGCAATTACTGCTGCTTCATGCAAGACTCCTGAAAAAATATTAAATTCCCTTGATAAGTTAATGGTAATATCACTATCCTTTATTATTATGTTCAGCAAGCTTGATGTATTAGCATACCCACCTTCAAATTTTTCTTCGTCCTGAGGTCCTTTTAAATACTCCTGTATAGTTTTTGTATAAAGCTCATTAATATCTTTATATTCAATGTCTCTTTTTTCAGTGCCTAAGCCTTCATTTCCTTTTGTCGGATAGTAGATATCTACCTCTACTTCACTTATTACAGCCTGTTGATTAGTTTGATTGCAAGCTGACAAAAGAACAGATAAAATAAGTAATAACGCCAATAACCTTTTCATTAAAATCCCCCTATATTATCTTTTATTTTATTTTTTTGTAATATTAAATACCCCGATGAAAATATAAAAATAGCCAACAACTCTGCAATATAAAGATAACCTATTCTAAAGGCAGTATCTGCGAAAAAGCTTTCCGGGAACATATTTATAAGAGTGTCCTGAGCAGGCTCTAGCAGCCAAAGATCATTATTAAAAAACATTTCATGGAATATTGTAAAATATTTATTGAAATCTGTATTCATCAATAGGATTAGTGCTATTATAGGCAGGATTCCGGCTATAAATGCAATTATGTTATACTTAGCCAGCTTTTTCTTCCAATCCTTTGAGGTTTTATATAAATAGAATAAAAAAAACAGTATATAAAATGCCGCAATATTACGAAGCATCCTTCCTTTGCTGAAAAGCTGTTTTACGTCAACCATATGCAGCTTATCACGTTCACTGAAAAATTCTCTTACTCCGTTATTAAATTGAGTCTCAAAATCCAGAGTATCTCTCTTACCCTCCATATACAACAGCAGCTTGTTTGTACTGTTTATCAGCTCAGGCATCTCTATATCCATAGCTTGACTTATATTATAGTTTTCGTATTGTGTTCGGTAATAGTCTCTGTCAAAGGCAACAATTTGTACGTCCGTAAATAAAAATAATATTGGTAAAAGTGCTATAAATAATATAGTCAGTAATACATTAATTCTAGTGTCAGTAATTTTCATTTTGTCATCTCCTTTGTTATAGCGGTTGTTTCTCTATAGTATTCTTCTTTATCAGTTTTAAATTCCATGTCATATGCCGCTTATATATTCTAAGTTTTAAAGCTGTCTATATATATTTTATCAAAATTTTCTAGTAAAAAAAAGAAATACCTGTATCTGATATTTCTTTATAGCAATTTATTAATTTTAAGATACAAATCTTAAGGCTACCTCACTGAATAACACAGTAATTACAGTTAAAACATCGCCTTCTTTTTTACATATAAATAATAGTCCTCTATGTTCTCTTGTCTCCTTTCCATCCTCGTTCATGGCTATTATTCTGCTTCTTCTTACACCTTCAATAATCTTTCTTATAGCATTCTGTCTTGTAATTTTTCTTTTTCTTTGAATATATCTTGTTATTGCGTGTTCTGTTACATAAATACTACCATTCATTATTATTTCTCCCCTCATTTAAGCTAAAGCATTAACTTCCATTTATATAGTACATAAGAATTATATACTATGGACAGTGTATTATTTGTTCGAATGTTGTTGTCGAAAAAAAAATTCTTCTATAGTTTTTAAACGCTCAATACTAAAATCAATCACAATAAATATTAATAAAGTTAAAGGTAATACTAAGCTTGAGGTGATATATTTGAAGAAGTATAACCTTTTCATAAAAGCATTAACTCTTTTATTAATCTTGGCAGTCAGCTTCAGCTTTTGTTCCTGTGCTGCTCAAAAAAAGACTATAGTTAAAAAACCCAAAGCCAGTCAAGAAGAAAAAGAACCGCCCAAAGAGCTTGAAGATATGAAAAAAAGCATCGAAAAAATCGAAAAGACTCTTCAATCCCTACATGAAAGCAGTAAAAAACCATTAATACTGCTTCAGCAGGAGGTTCAGGAAAAGGAGAAAAAAGAAGGCGGAGATAAGGAGAAGGAAAAAAAGGAAGAGGAAGGCAACAATACAGGCGGAGAGGACAAGAAAAAATCAGATCAGCCCCCAACTGCCGAAGAAGTAAGACTTAAGATGGAACAAGAATTGTTTAAAACCATGGAAGATACAAAAAAGGATGTTATGGAGCTACATAGCACCTGGAATACTTATGAACCAAAGGCTGTGGCAGATTTGGCAATGCAGACCAGCATTACTAGCTTTGAAGAAGCCTTAAATAATCTTACCAAATCTATTAATGATCGTGAAGTATTCCCAAGTCTTGTTAATGCCAATCAGGCATATAAAAACCTGCCAGATTTTTATATGCTTTACAAAGCAAAAACACCGCCAGAAATAGATAGAGTAAGATATGCAGTTAAACAGATTAAATTATCCAGCGAAGTTAAAGATTTCGCTACTGTAAATGATGCCATGTCTTATCTTGACAACATCTGGATCATTACTAAGCCTAAGCTTAAAAAGAACAATATTGAAGTAATGAATCAATTTGAATTTGCTCTTGCAGATTTAAAGGCGGCTGTTGAGTCGCAAAATGTAATGGTAATAACTGCAAAAGCTGATGTTATACTAAAAATTGCTGACGAGATGGAGAAAGCCGCTGAAAAACAAAGTGATTGACTTGATTTTTATAACAAAAGAATCCCTTACGCATAAGCTTAGGGATTCTTTTGTTATAAAAAGGCTTGATATAATAATTTAATAGTAAGAGCCATAGCTATTGTAATAAAAATTGGTTTTATTATTTTAGCACCATTTTTTATTGCTATTTTAGTTCCTACTCTAGCACCTAAAATCATAGAAAGTGCCATAGGAATACCTGCCGCAAGCATTATTTTTCCGTTTATGGCAAAAAGCACGAGGGATGTTATATTGCTGGTAAAATTCAGTATTTTACCATTCCCTGCACTTAAGGTAAAATCAAATTTATAAACACTTATAAAAAGAAATATAAGAAATGCGCCTGTCCCAGGTCCAAAAAAACCATCATAAAAGCCTAATGAAAAGGCGAAAATACATCCGATTAATATATTTTTTCTGGTCAGTCCCTCAAACATATCAGTACTGCCAAAATCTTTTTTTAGTATAGTATAAATCGCAACAGCAAAAATCAATACCAGAATCATTACCTGCAAAAAATCAGAGCTTATGCTTAAAGCAGTAAATACGCCTAAAGCCGAGCCAATCAGAGTGCAGGGTATAAGAAATTTAATCAGAGGCATATAAATTTTTTTCGATTTAGCAAAGGTCAGCGTGCTTGTAAAGGAAGCACAGGTACTTGCAAATTTATTAGTTCCAAGGGAAGCATGTGCAGGAATGCCTACCGCTATCAAGGCAGGCAGACTGATGAGTCCTCCCCCTCCTGCTATAGAATCAACTGCGGCAGCTACAAAGCCGGCAATACATAAAAAAACTGTTTCCCATAAGCCCATTTCATCTTCTCCCCATAAAATATTAATAGAGATTAGCAACTCTTAACGAAAAATTTTTTGAGTTTTAGAGTTGGTTATCTATATACTGCTATTCGTTAATACAATTTAATATTGGTGGAATAACCTGCTTCTTTCTTGATACTACGCCTGGCAGAATTATTGAATTGTTGCTTATGCTGCTTCCAAAGGCACTAGCAATAATCTCCGGCTTGCTTCCCATAAAGAGTAACTCGGTCGTTTCATTGACGATATCAGTAAGCATAAAAAGAATCATATCCTTGTCCTTTTCTGCATATATCTTCTTCATGTATACAATAATCCTGTCTTTTATATCCTGTAATTCCTTTATGTCCATTGAGTTTATTTGTCCAACTCCGATTTTCAGTTTACCTGCCTTAAACTGCTTAAAGTCCTGATAAAAAAGCTCCTCTACACTTTTGTGTATAAGATTGGCGCCTGCTCTAAACATGGATTTTGCAAATTCAAGCATATTCATACCTGCAATTTCTGAAAGATATTCTGCTGTCTTTTTATCAATATCTGTACAGGTAGGAGATTTAAAAATAAGCGTATCGGACAATATTGCTGCACATAATATACCAGCAATTTTATCTGGTATAGGTATATGGTTTTCTCTGTAAATATTGGTTATAATAGTCGCCGTACAACCTAAGGGCTGATTTCTGAAATATACAGGTCCAGTTGTCTCTATGTCTCCTATTCTGTGATGATCAATAATTTCTAACAGTTCGGATTCCTCCAGCCCCTCAACAGCTTGCGATTTTTCGTTATGATCCACTAAGATTACCCGCTTTTTTCTAAGGTTAATCAATGAGGCTCTTGAAATTACACCGATTATTTTACTATCACTGTCAATAACGGGGAAGTTTCTATATCTCTTTTTTACCATTACTTCTTTTATTTCATCAATATAATCATCCATACTAAATATTGTAAGATTTGTAGTTCTCATAATATGTCCAATAGGTATACTCTGGTTTATAAATCTTGCAACCTTGTATGTATCATAGGATGATGTAATAATAGCACAATTATTGCTCTCAGCAAATTTCTTAATAGAAGCGGCTACCGGCAGACCTCCAGTTATGATTAGGCACTGAGCCCCCATTTCTATTGCGCAAAGCTGTGTTTCATACCTGTTTCCAAGTATAACTATATCCTTAGGTTTTATATAGCTTTCCATTACCTCTGGATTCATTGCACCAATAAGCACTTGTCCATTAATAACGCTGTCATTAATATCCCCAACTATAAGCTGCCCATCAAGTACCTCTACAATATTTCTATAGGGTGTGCGAGCTATAGAAATTATACTGTTATCGTATACATCCATATAAGACTCTGCAATGTCACCAACAGTAATAATTCCGTTCAGAATATTATCGTCCTCAGATACCAAAAGAGTAGTAATATTATGACTTTTCATTATTTCCCAAGCCTTTTTCAAGGATATATCAGGCTTTACAGGAGGAATACGCTTTATTACAATATCTCTTACCTGTGTCTTTACATTTTCGATAAAAGCAGGCTCGTCAACCTGAAAATAATCAAGCACGTATTTAGACTCACCGCTGATTTCACCTATTCTTTTGGGCTTAAAGTTATTGCTGTCATTAATGCAGTTTTTAAAATGTGCATATGCAATAGACGAACAAATAGAATCAGTATCAGGGTTCTTATGCCCAATTATATAAATGGATTCATTCATACTGCTTTTCAACCTCCCTTACCCAGCCATGCTGCTGTTTATTTTATTATGGGCTCTACCATCTTAATACAAAAATCGATAAAGCTGTCAAAATCCTTATTGGCAATTTGTCTAGCCTTTTCAATTATTTCCGTGCATTTTAGAGTATCTATATCAATTCCATGCTTTTCATGCATTTGAATAAAATACTTTGCTGCTAATGTTGAGCTGTTTACATTTATTATTTCTATAAAATCAGAAAACCTGTCAAAGCCTTTTACTAATACTGCTTCGCTGATATTATAGTGCTTACTTAAGACCTTTGAAATCTCACGTATCAAATTTTTATCGCAAAAGCTGTCATGCAGCTTTTGGGGCAGCTTTGGATGATTTGCTACTATATTCAGCTCTATACCCATCTCTATAAAATTATGCGCCTTCCATAAGCCATATTCTTGAGGAATATAACACGCGTCTATGACTTCCTTTTCAATTGACACAGCTTTTTGAAAGCAATATCCCTTATATCCACTTTGGTAAACCTCATCGCCATAATAATCCAAGCCCTTAGGATTTACAGTATGTGTGACCATTGAACGTGCAAAATCCATTAAATCAGGGTGCTCCTTTTTAATATTATCAAACAACCCCCAGCCAGCATTATGCGTCTGCTCATAGCTTAGGCATTTAGTGATAACAATATCAGGAAAAACTGCTGCCAATATAGTAAGCTTATTTGCATAGCCCAGCACTTTTTCGCTAAACCAAATATGGGTAAGTGGAAACATAAAATCACATCCAAACTATTTGCTATATTATAATTTTAATCGCTGATTTACTTATTATCAAGAAATAAAAAAACTTATACTTTTGCAGCTATAATGAAGCAACCATAAAACTTAACTTATTCTTAAGCTAGTTATTGCTTCCCTTCTAGGTTTTTAGCTTGATATAACTTATGTTTTAGCTAAAACCCTATAACAGAAAGAAGAAAGCATATTACGCTTTCTTCTATTAACTGTTTATTATTTAGAGCGTAAGATTTTGAATAATCTTATGCTTGCTTTGATAATCTTATTTGCAGAAAATATTTATTAACTTCACCAAAGAGCAACGGAACCAGACCTAATACCAATACAACTGCCCAATCCTTAATGCTCAATGCCGCTGTCTTAAATATAGGCTGCAGGAAAGGTACATATAATACTACTGCAAGCAAGCCAAGAGATAAAGCTGTAGCCATAGTTAAAGTCTTGTTAGTAAATACGCCTAGCTTAACTATTGAGAATCTTTCCGACCTGCTGGAATATGCTCGTATAAGCTCTGCAATTATTAGTGTAGCAAAGGCTATTGTTCTTGCTGTAACTAATCCATGTTCATTCGGAGCTTTAAGACCTCCAGCATATTTATTTAATGCCCATATAAAAGAACCAAGTACAGCCAGCACTAATCCTATGCTTTGCACAGTAATACCTGTTATCATGATTTTATTTAATATAGGTTCATTGGTATTTCTCGGCTTTAGCTTCATAATATCAGGATCTCCCTTTTCAGTACCAAGTGCCAAAGCTGGGAAGCTGTCAGTTACAAGGTTAACCCATAGTAATTGTATGGGTATTAGTGGAATTGGAAGATTAAATAATATACTTAAAAATATTATTAATATTTCTCCTACATTACATGACAAAAGGAAAAACACAAACTTTCTGATATTGCTATATATTATTCTGCCCTCTTCTACTGCGGATACAATAGTTGCAAAATTATCATCCATTAAAATTATGTCTGCTGTTCCCTTAGCAACGTCTGTACCTGTAATGCCCATAGATACCCCTATATCTGACCTTTTTAATGCCATGGCGTCATTTACACCATCACCAGTCATAGCCGCTATATGCCCATTCTGCCTTAAAGCCTCCACTATACGTACCTTGTGCTCTGGAGACACTCTGGCATAAACGCTGGTGCCTTCCACCTGGCTTTTCAGCTCCTGATCTGTTATCCTATCCAGCTCTTCGCCAGTCATTACCTTATCATTGCCCTTCATAAGTCCCAAGTCTTTTGCTATAGCTACAGCCGTGTCCTTATAGTCACCAGTTATCATTACGGGCTTTATACCTGCTTCACGACAGGTTTTTATTGCCTCAAGAGCTTCAACTCTGGCAGGGTCAATCATACCCATCAGACCTATCAGCACCAAGTCCTTTTCAACATTTTCCGAAGTGATTTCATTGGGCAGGCTTTCATATACTTTCATGGAAAATGCCAGTACTCTTAATGCCTTGCCGGCAAATTCGCTGTTTTTTACAAAAATCTGCTGTCTGGCTTCATCAGTTAAATCTATAATATTACCGTTCATATACAGCTTTGTACATTTACTAATAATAATATCAGGAGCTCCCTTTGTAAAGGATACTATCTTGCCTGATATAAAATTTTTATGAAAGGTAGTCATCATCTTTCTTACCGAGTCAAATGGAAGCTCTGCTATTCTTTCATACTTAGTATTCATATCGGACTTTAACAGTCCCGCCTTTGCTCCAGCAGTTACTAATGCGCCTTCTGTAGGATCACCTACGATACCCCAGGTATTTTCTTGTTCACTTTTTTGCTCTAGTGTAGAATCATTGCATAAAACACCCGCAGTCAGCAGAGTTTCAAGGTTTTTATCCTGAGCGAGTGCAATTTTCGTATCATTTAACAAATATTCCCCAGTAGGATTATAGCCTTGCCCTGTGACTCTTATGGTGCTTCCGCCTGTATGAGCTGTTACTACTGTCATTTCGTTTTGTGTAAGTGTGCCTGTTTTATCTGAGCAAATAACAGTTACACAGCCAAGGGTTTCTACTGCCAGCAGTCTCCTTACCACAGCGTTCCTGTCTACCATACGCTTCATACCTAGAGCCAATACAATTGTTACAACTGCCGGAAGTCCTTCTGGTATAGCAGCAACTGCCAGACTTACTGAAACAAGCAGCATCTCCAGCAAATCACCGCCCCGTATAAATCCAATAGCAAATACAACTATGCATACTAACAGACAGGCAATTCCCAACCATTTGCCAAGCTCATCCAGCTTTTTCTGCAATGGTGTAGCTTCATCCTTGTAGGATTGTATAGCTTCTGCAATCTTTCCTATTTCTGTGTTGCTGCCAGTGTTTACTACAATCCCTCTGCCTCTGCCGTATGTAACTATAGTGCTCATATATGCAAGATTTTTTCTATCTCCTATGGATACTTCCTTATCATATGTTTTTGCAGCATCCTTATCCACAGGAACCGACTCCCCTGTCAAGGAAGCTTCCTCTACCTGCAAATTAGCACTTTCATAAAGTCTTAAATCCGCTGGTATATTGTCCCCTGCTTCTATATAAACCACATCACCGGGTACTAATTCTCTTGCAGGAATTATCTCCAGCTTACCATTTCTAAATACTCTGGCATTAGGGGATGACATTTTTTGAAGAGCTTCCAATGCCTTCTCTGCTTTACCCTCTTGAACAACTCCAAGTATTGCATTAACAATTACTATTGCTATAATTACTATTGCATCCTCTATCTCTCCAACTACTCCAGACAAAACACTTGCTGCTATCAGTATCAATACAAGAAAATTTTTAAACTGCTTTAGAATCTTGGAAAGCATGGTCTCCTTTTTCTTTTCCTTAAGCTCGTTATATCCATGCTTCTCAGCTCTAGCTCTGGCATCATCACTTGATAAGCCTGAGACAGTATTCACTGACAGTTCCTTTGATATAACATCTACACTTTTGCTATACCAGTTTTGATTCATTGATATTCCTCCTTTGCTGTTCTCTTCTAATATGCTGTACAAATTGCCCTTTGTGATAAATAGAAAATTAATACCTTTCATATATTTACCATTATAACGATAAATTATAACACAAAATTTCAAAAGCTGCATTTGTAAATTTGCTGTATAAAAAAATCTTTAGAATAACTCTTGATTATTCTAAAGATTTTTCAAGTTTACACAAATATAAAAGTTCTTAAGGGTTAACGTACACCCTGTATTCAATATATCTAGTCTATACATAACCCCATAATTATTGAATCTACAAATTCTCCATTGACCATCATGTCTCTTATAAGTATACCCTCTTCCTTAAAGCCTATTTTTTTATAAAGCTCTATGGCTGAATAATTATCAATTCGTGCTCTGAGGTTTATTTTTCTTATAAGCTTGCTTTCCCTTGCCCAGTTGATCATAAATTGCAGCATTAGTCTTCCTATTCCAAGTCCCCAAAACTCTTTAAGCACTGTTATACCGAATTCCCCTACATGTAACAACCTTGCCCTTTTGCCTCCATTAAAATTCAGGACGCTAACAATTCTGTTGTCTATTATCCCCAGTATAAATAGACAATTAGAAGTATCCTTAACGCTGGAAATAAGCTTCTTTTCCTCGTCTACACTTATATTAAATTCTCCTTCACCAAAAGAAAGATTATTACTTTCTGTGCTTACCTTCTGAATATATTCAATTATGCGCTCTGCATCATTTTCCTCTGCATTTCTTATTATGAGTCTCAAATCATTTTTTAAAGAAAATTCTCTGGATAATATCATATGTTCAACCCCTATTTTTTCTATTACTATTTGCTTAAGATATCCACTAATTCTACGCCGTTATTTCTTTCTATAACTGTTCTTATTGACCATTCATTCTGGAATAAAAGAACAGGATTTCCTGTCATATCTCTTCCAATCATTGTATCGCTTGTAATCTTAAATTTATCGGGATTGAAGCTGTCAACCTTAACCCACCTGATATGTCTGAACGGCAGGTGCTCGATGCTTACATCTACGCCATATTCGTTCTTTAGTCTGTATTCCAAAACCTCTAATTGCAGAACACCAACTACCCCAATAATAAATTCCTGCAAAATAGAATCCCACTGCTGAAAAATCTGTATAGCCCCTTCTTCTGACAACTGCTCTATTCCCTTTATAAACTGCTTTCTTTTTAAAGAGTTTTTAGTGTATACTCTGGCAAAATACTCTGGTGCAAATACAGGTATTCCTTCAAATACAAAGCGTTCTGAACCTTCACACAAGGTATCCCCTATTTTGAATATGCCTGGGTCAAAAACTCCGATTATATCTCCAGCATATGCTTCTTCTACTATTTCTCTTTCCTGAGCTAAAAACTGCTGGGGCTGTGATAATTTAATTTCCTTGTTAGCCTGAGAGTGATATACACTCATGCCCTTTGTAAACTTGCCTGAGCATATTCTAATAAATGCCAATCTATCTCTATGGGTTGGATTCATATTTGCCTGAATCTTAAACACAAAGCCTGAAAAGTTATTAGTCTCAGGGTTAATCTCACCCTTGTCAGATATTCTTGACATTGGCTCAGTGGTAATATTTAAAAATTCCTCTAAAAATTGCTGAACCCCGAAATTTGTCATTGCGCTGCCAAAAAATATTGGTGTCAGCTCACCCTTTAGTATTGCATTTATATCAAACTCGTCTCCAGCCATATCTAAAAGCTCAATATCCTCTTTTAGCTTATTGTGAGCTTCCTCTCCCAATAAATCAGCAAAAACTTGATCATTTATGTCCTTTTTAGAAGAGCTTACCATGCTTTGTCCATGTGAGCCACTGTCAAAAAGCTCTATATGTGCTTGCTTTCTGTCATATACCCCAATAAAGGAATTGCCTATTCTTATTGGCCAATTCATAGGGTATGACTTAATTCCAAGCACCTGCTCAATATCTTCAATCAGCTCAAAGGGATCCTTTCCTGCCCTATCCATCTTATTGATGAACGTAAAAATCGGGATTCCTCTCATTTTACAAACATGAAACAGCTTTTTTGTCTGTGACTCAACACCCTTTGCTGAGTCTATAACCATGACAGCACTATCAGCCGCCATCAAAGTTCTGTAAGTATCCTCACTGAAATCCTGGTGACCGGGTGTATCCAATATATTTATACAGTAATTGTTATAATCAAACTGCAATACGCTGGAGGTTACTGATATGCCTCTCTGCTTCTCAATTTCCATCCAGTCGGATACAGCATGCTTCTGTGCTTTCCTAGCCTTTACAGAGCCTGCAAGCCTTATTGCACCTCCGTATAGCAGGAGCTTTTCAGTCAGTGTTGTTTTTCCTGCATCAGGATGAGATATTATAGCGAAAGTTCTTCTTCTGCGTATCTCATTTATTAAATCATCATTTCTTAATGCCATTTGCAAACCTCTTTTCAATATACTACTTAATAGATTTTAACCGACTCACAGCTTGTATGTCAATAAAAACAACTAGCACATATTTACAGCTAATAATACTAAAGTGATTGATGCATACAAGCCTTGTTTCTTCCGCTTCTTTTAGCTTCGTATAGAGCTTCATCAGCATATTTCACAACTTCTTCAATTGATGCGGTCTTACTGCATGAGCTGCAGGAGACTAATCCAAAGGAGCATGTGACACTTATACTGTTGTCTTCATAACTGAAAACCGCAGCTTTGATTTTTTCTCTCAGCTCTTCAACCCGATGAAGAACACTATTAATGTCTCCCGTATTTTTAAATATAATTGCAAATTCTTCTCCGCCATATCTGCAAATAATATCTTCTTTTCTAATCTGACCTTTAACCAGATTTGCTACTTCCTTTAATACTAAATCTCCGCATAAGTGACCGTAGTTGTCATTAACCTTTTTAAAGTGATCTATATCCAGTATTGACAAAACAAAGGGCAGGTCAAGTTTGCTGTAATTAGACATGCAGTTTTGGATTTCCTTGTTAAAGAACATTCTATTGTAAAGTCCTGTCAAACCATCTCTTAATGCAGTTTCCTCCAATCTGGAGTAAAGCTGTGCATTCTCAACAGATAGTCTGATGGCAATTGATAATGTATTAAGATACCTTACATCATCTGTCATAAAGTAGTTTTCCGCAAGGTGCTCAAGATAAATAAGCCCCATAAGACCATTTTTATTTGTTAAGGGAAGCATAACAGCCGACTTAATACCCCTCTGCCGGCTGAAGTCATCCTGCAGCATTGACTCATCCAAAATCTTTATTTCTATAATGCCTCCCTTGTTTTCAGCAAAGCTTTTTAAAAGCGTGTCCATATTTATAAGCTGTTGTCTGGGAATACTGCTTGTTTCAACCACTAATTCGTCACCGTTGATACTGAA
Source organism: uncultured Clostridia bacterium (assembly GCA_937930535.1). Taxonomy (GTDB): domain Bacteria; phylum Bacillota; class Clostridia; order Lutisporales; family Lutisporaceae; genus CALGKJ01. The sequence goes on along the minus strand of CALGKJ010000036.1, from coordinate 8,952 downwards.
AATTGTACTGCTTATTACTCCTAGTATACCAATCAGCATATCGTTAATTATGGGAAATAAATTCTTAAAGTCTGTAATCAGATTGATATATTGAAAAATATTAATTATAGAACTTAACTCATTTACTGTCTTTTCATACTTTATATTTAGATTCGATATATCCTGCAAGCTTTTCTCTACACACTTCTGATAGCTGTCAATTTCCTTTTGAATTTCTTTTAATTTCTCGCAGCTTTGCTGTTCCAAACAAGCACAATCCACAATTATTCCCCCTCAACGATACTATTTATTACAATATATGTAGTTGTTTATCTGTAATTTATATACATTTAACTGTGTAATCTTACACTATTATTCTAGTACATTTTTAGTGTTAATTTCAACTTAAGTTTTTGTAGAACTAATTGTGCTTTATATTTTACTCAGTTTTATGATATATTAATATTATACTTATAAACTGGAGGTAGTATTAATGCACAATTTCGCTGATTACATAGATATAAATGATGAGGTTTTAGACGCTCTAAGGTTCGACAAACCTATTGTGGCTCTTGAGTCTACAATAATATCACATGGCATGCCCTATCCTGATAATATTAAAACAGCCCTTGAGGTTGAAGATACTGTTATCCAAAACGGTGCAGTACCAGCTACAATAGCCATAATCAACGGCAGAATCAAAATAGGTCTCACCTCCGAGGAAATTGAGTACCTTGCAAGCTCAAAGGACGTTACAAAGGTAAGCCGCAGAGATATTCCCCATATTATTGCGCTGAATGCTTCCGGTGCTACAACTGTTGCTTCTACAATGATATTTGCCCGCATGGCAGGTATAAAACTGTTTGCAACTGGGGGAATAGGAGGCGTACATAGAGGCGCCGAAAAATCCTTTGACATTTCAGCAGACTTAACAGAGCTTGCCCAAACCAGTGTTGCTGTAGTATGTGCAGGTGTTAAATCCATATTAGATATAGGCTTGACCCTTGAAAAGCTTGAGACATTGGGTGTTCCCGTAATAGGCTATAAAACAGAGGAGTTCCCATCCTTCTATACTCGTTCCAGCGGCTTTGGTGTAGACTGCACTGCCAATGATCCTATTGAATGTGCAAAAATACTTAAGGCTAAATGGGATTTAAACCTAGATGGAGGCGTTGTATTGGCTAACCCTGTACCTAAGGAGTATGAAGCAAATAGCGATGTAATAAGTACTGCTATTGAAAAAGCTTTGGATGAGGCAAATAGAAATAACATTAGAGGCAAGCATGTAACACCCTTCCTTCTGGCAAAGGTAAAGGAGCTGACTGTTGGTGAAAGTCTGGAAACCAATATTGCATTGATAAAAAACAATGCGGAGATAGCAGCAAAAATCGCTGTTGAGTATAACAAATTATAGATAAGCATTAAATAAAAAACAGCAGACTACTTATTAGAATAGTCTGCTGTTTTTTTATTCAAATAATTTTGCAAGGCTTTCGGTATATGGCTGTTTTAGTACTCCCTTTTCAGTTATTATTGCTGTTATAAGCTCATTGGGGGTAACATCAAAGGCAGGATTGAATACCTTTACTCCCTCTGGAGCAGTTCTTTTGCCAAAACCACAGGATACTTCACATTCTTTTCTTTCCTCTATTGGAATATCCATTCCTGTTTTGGTATCCATATCTATTGTAGATGTAGGTCCTGCAACATAGAAAGGAATATTATGGTATTTTGCAAGTACAGCTAAGCCATATGTACCTATCTTGTTTGCAGCATCTCCATTTGCCGCAACCCTGTCACAGCCAACTATTATTGCATCAATAATGCCTTTAGACATAACCATTGCTGCCATGTTGTCGCATATAAGGGTTACATCCACACCGCCTTTTTGCAGCTCCCAGGTTGTAAGTCTTGCACCTTGAAGCAATGGTCTGGTTTCGTCAGCATATACCTTTATATCCCAGCCCTTTTCCTTTGCCAGATACAAAGGTGATAATGCTGTTCCATACTGTGCTGTTGCAAGTCCGCCAGCATTGCAATGTGTCAATACTGTCATGCCATCTCTAAACAGTGTTAATGCATTTTCTCCTATAGCTCTGCACATAGCTTCATCTTCATCCCTGATAAGCTGAGCCTCTTCTTTTAGGATGTCCTTTATTTCAGCTACGTTCTTATCTTTAGCAGCTAGTGCTTTTCTTTCCATTCTTTTTAATGCCCAGAATAAATTAACTGCTGTAGGTCTTGAGCTTGCCAGATAATCAGATGCCTTTTTCAGCTCTGCCCAAAATGCATCAAAGTCAGGAGCATCTATATTTCTAACTGCTATGTATAATCCATAAGCTGCTGCTATTCCAATGGCTGGTGCGCCTCTAACCTTTAAATGGAATATAGCATCCCAAACATCCTCTACTTTTTCCAGTGTGATAAAGGTAGTTTCTTCCGGCAGCTTTGTTTGATCCAGAATTATAAGATCGCCATCTTCCATCTTTACTGATAGTATCTTATCGAATATGTTTTCCATAAGTTACCTCCCTATTTTATTATTTACATACTTATTATAATATAATATACATGTATTTTATAGAGAAACAATTTCAAAATTAAATTTTTCAGTTGGTTATCTATATAAATAGTGATAAAGATTTTACATAGCCATAAAACGATACACTATTTATATTTAATATAGTTTGTTTAAATTAACTTGTTTTTAATAGAAAATATTTAAACAAAGCTCCAGAATAGTTGCTTGAACAATAATCATTTTGCCTTTTTTATGTTAAAATATATAAGAGAAATTGCTAGCCTTTAGTAAATTCTAAAATATTACTGTAATAATTATACAAAGAGAGGTTTATATATTAATAGCTATGTAGTTGCAATCGGCGGTATAAATATGGACATAAAAGCAAAGTCAAACTCTGACTTCCTTTATAAGGACTCAAATCCGGGTACTGTTGATTTTTCAGCGGGAGGAGTGGTTAGAAATATAGCTCATAACCTTGCAAGTTTGAAAATTCCTGTGAAGCTTATAAGCATTATAGGTGATGATTGGGAAGGCGAAAGGGTTCTTAAGATAACCTCTGATGGGGGTGTGGATACTACCTATGTTGAATGCTCTAAACAATATCATACAGGTACATATATTGCATTACTAAACAGTATGGGAGAAATGGAAGCAGCAGTTTCATGTATGGATATATTTTTCAAAATAACGCCTGCATTCTTGGAAACAAAGCTGGAGGTTATTAAAAATTCAGGCTTTATTGTATGTGATACAAATATCCCCCCAGCTTCAGTACAATATCTTGTTGATATTGCAGAGCAATATAATATTCCCATATGTATAGAACCTGTTTCTGTGTCCAAAGCAAAAGCTATAAAAGACAAGCTTTCAAAAACTACATTTATTACTCCGAATATATATGAGCTGGAGGAACTGTCAGATACCTGCTTAGAGAGCTTTGATATAACCTATGCGGCATCAAAGCTGATAGACAAGGGTGTAAAATATGTAATAACTACACTTGGTGAAAAAGGGGTATGCCTTACAAGTGCTGATAAGAGCCTTTACATAGACAGCTATAAAACCATAGTAAAGGATGTTACAGGAGCAGGAGATTCATTGACTGCTGGATTTATATTTGGACTTCTAAAATACGATTCTATAGAAGCAGCCTGCAAGTGCGGTCTGGCAGCGGCAGCAATAACTGTCGCTTCAAAAGATACTGTAAGTGCTGAAATGTGTGAAAAAAAAATACTGGATATTGTTAATATTTAATCATGCAAAAGCAGGCAGGGATATTACCCTATCTGCTTTTCTGCTGCGGCTGCGAGATTCTTTAAAAGCACAGAGGTTGTTACAGTACCTACTCCCCCTAATACTGGCGTTATTGCTGCAACCTTGTCAAAAACATCATCATAATCCACATCTCCGCACAGCTTGCCCTCCTCGTCCATATTTATCCCAACATCAATTACTATTGATCCATGTTTTAAAAATTCCTGTTTGACAAATCTAGGCTTCCCAATAGCTGCAATGACAATATCCGCTCTTGATGTAATTTCTTCTAAATCCTTTGTTTTAGAATGGCATATGGTTACTGTTGCATTTTCCTTTAACAGCAGCATGCTTAGAGGCTTTCCAACTACCATGCTTCTTCCCAGTATAGCTATATGCTTTCCTTCCATACTAATATTATAGTATTTCATTAGTTCAAGAACCGCAGAAGGAGTGCAAGGCAATAGACCCCTTGTATCCCCTTCAAACAGTTTTACCATGTTTTCAGGATTCATACAGTCTATATCTTTATTTGGAGCAATGATATTCTTTATATAATCTTCATTTAACTGCTTTGGCAACGGTCTGAATATCATTATTCCATTTATCTCTTTATTTTCATTTAATGCCTTAAGTTCTTTTACAAAATTTACCATGCATATATCAGCTTCGTATGTCATGATCTCTGCCTTAACCCCAACCTCTTCACAAGCTCTGACTATAGCTCTCTCATATGCTATATCATCAGAACGCATTCCTACTCTAAGTATAGCCAAAACAGGTTTTATCTGTTTTTGTAAAAGATTTTCTATATTTTTCTTTACATTAGTTCTAATATGCTGTGCTACAGCTTTACCGCTTAGTATCTTATCCACTTTGTACCTCCAAATTTAAAACTTTCTATTTACCTGCAAGTTTAAATATTATCTAATATTATATCACAAAATTGCAGAATACTATTCTTCCTATATCCACTACCCTATAGTGGATTTTTATTTTATAACGCTCTCAGTATTACTTTTAATATTATAGAGAAACAACTTCACAATTTAATATTTCCAGTTGTTTCTCTCAAAGAGATTAGCAACTCTTAAAGAAAAGTATTTTGAGTTTTAGAGTTGGTTATCTATAGCATTATGTTATAATAGTAATGTTAGCGATTTTTTAGGGAGGGGTATACATTGAACAAAGAAAGAATAACAGAAGAATTTATTGAAATGGTTAAAATATCCAGTTTGTCGAAAAAAGAAGCTGTTTTTGCAGCTTTTCTAACTAAGAAATTAGAAGCTATGGGCTTTGATATCTACGTAGACAATGCTGGCGAACAATGCGGCGGCAATACTGGCAATATAATTGCAAAAATAAAGGGCACTGTTGCTGCTGCTCCATTATTGTTTTGCGCTCATATGGATACTGTTGTACCTGGTGAAAATATAAATCCCCAAATACGTGATGAAATAATATATAGTGATGGCTCTACAATACTTGGGGCTGATGATAAGGCTGGAATAGCTGCAATACTGGAGGCTGTAAGATATATAAAAGAAAACAATATCCCTCATGGGGATTTAGAATTAGTTTTTACAATATCTGAGGAAGGCGGCTTATTTGGTGCAAAGTATCTTGACTACTCTAAGCTTAGTGCAAAAAAGGCATTTATTCTTGACAGCAGCGGAGAGGTTGGAGACGTAATAGTACAAGGACCTGCACAAATGAGGCTGTTTGCCACCATTCATGGTAAGGCTGCCCATGCAGGTGTAGCTCCTGAGCTTGGTATTAATGCAATACAGGTAGCTGCAAGGGCAATTGATAAGATGAAGCTTTTAAGAATAGATCCTGAAACTACTGCAAATATTGGAACAATCAACGGCGGAACTGCAACAAATATTGTATGTGATTCTGTGGATATAAAATTAGAAGCCAGAAGTCTTGTTAAGGAAAAAGCAGAGGCTCAAATAAAGCATATGATAGAGTGTATTGAAGCTGCTTGTAAAGAGTACGAAACAACCAGCAGTATTGTAGCCGAGTTTAACTATCCGCCTTTTAAAGTAGACCTTGATTCTGAAATTATACAGACTGTTGATGCTGCTATAAAATCCATTGGAATGACTCCAAGCTACAAATCTACAGGAGGAGGCAGTGATACTAATATTTTCAGTGAAAAAGGCTTAAGTGCAGTTAATTTAGCCATAGGCATGAACAATGTACACACTACCAACGAAAACATCGCAATAGAAAGCTTAGTAAAATCTTCAGAATTAGTCGCAGCAATAATCAAACAAATAAGGTAGCAAAAGGGGTGGCGTAAATGTTTAAGGGTGAACGAGTAAATTTAAGACCGCAGAAGAAGGAGGATGCAGAACTGATAGTAAAATATCAGTCGGATCCTGACGTAGTCAGCAACTATTATATGGGGTTTTGTATTCCCCCTATAAAGGATTTTGTAAATCACTGGTATGAGAGAAGCATGGAGCATAAGGATGGCTTTAGCTTTGCCATAGAAAATAAAGATGGGCTATATATTGGCGGCTGTCATACTATGCAGTTAAACTGGAAAAACGGAGTGACTTACTTTGCAATTTATGTAGGTCATCCTGATTATAGAAGTAAAGGCTATGGCACTGAGGCCTTAAAGCTGTTTCTAGGCTTTCTGTTTAATGAGCTTGGATTAAGAAAGGTAAAGCTTAATGTTTTTTCATTTAATAAGCGTGCTATCAGATGTTATGAAAAATGCGGCTTCATTGTTGAGGGAATAAATAAAAAAGAGCTTTATCGCAACGGAGAATATCATGATAATTTTGCTATGAGTATAACCCGGGATAGGTTTTTACAAGGGGGTAATAATTAATGTTTAAGGGCAGCTTAGTAAATCTACGTTATCAGTCCTTGGAGGATCAGAAAACTATGGCTGATTTTCTAAATCAGGAGCATATAATGGAAACCCGCAGCTATAATGTCCCCAAATTCTCGTATAAGGAACAGCTTGAAAAGGAATATAAACAGAGATTCGAAAAGGATGATGATAATTCCCTTCACATGGCTATTGAAACCTTGGATGGCAAATTAATAGGAGCTATAGGAGTCGAATTTGTTTTCTGGAAAAATGGATTTGCCTTTATGTATCAGTTTATTGGTGATAAGGCTTATTTAGAAGGTGGATACAGAGAAGAAGCTATTAAGCTGTTTTCCGAGTTTGCTTCTATAGAGGGCAATATACGAAAGCTGAAGGCAGTTGTTCAATCTAATGATCCTCTTAGTCTGGAAGCCTATAAAGCCAGTGGCTTTGAGGTTGAGGTAACTCATAAGGAAGAAGTATTATGTCACGGAAAGTATCTGGATGTATATGAAATGGCAAAATTTAGATAAAACATTGATTAAAGCAGCTTCTAAAGGCTGCTTTAATTTATTAAATCATCAGCTTTCAATTTTTCTACAATCGGTTTATCAGCGGGTGTGAATTCATATAAATCCAACTCATTTTTAGAAACCCACTTAAAGTCATTGCATTCAATGGCCTCTCCATTGCCCTTTAATAACATGCTCAGATATACCATAAGCTTCATTTCTCTTTCTTCATGCCTAAAATCTACTATTTTATATAAATCCAAGGGAACAATTTCCATATTTAGCTCTTCCTTTATTTCTCGTATCAAGCACTCCTTTGGTGTCTCTCCGTCCTCCAGCTTTCCTCCCGGGAACTCCCATTTGAATTCCATGTGTGATCCTGTCTGCCTTTGGGCAATAAGTACTTTATCATCATTTATTACCACTGCAGCAGTAACGATTACCATACCAACACTCCATTCATAATACTAAATAACAAATATTTATATCGTCTTTAAATCTCATACATCATTTATATTTAACATAAAACGTTGGTTTATACACGCTGATATTGATTCTATTAATACCATTTTTATTCTTCGCTTTTTATTTTTTCTTTTCCGCTTTCATACACCATATCATTTATAAAAAATCTTAAAATTTTGCTATATTTGCACCAGCTTAACTGATATAATAATAAAATGCATATCTTTATGTATTTTATAGATAATTGAAAATGAAAGAATGTGAATACTATGAAAAAAATCAGTCTTAAAACAAACCTTAAAGCACTATATTTTATGTTCTACGGCGGTTTAGCCTGCTACTTTCCTTTTATTACAGTATATTTGAAAAATAGAGGACTCTCATTTACACAGATAGGCATAGTATTTGCAATACAATCCCTTATCAGTATAATAGCGCAGCCTGTTTGGGGATTTGTAACAGATAAATATCTCAATAAAAAAACAACTCTGCTTATTAATTTGATTTGCTGTTCATTAGCTATATTTCTTTTTATACCAGTAAAGTCCTTTTTAATGATAGCATCAGCAATATTTATACTAATACTTTTTCAAAGTCCGATAATGCCTATTACTGACACCTACTGCTACGAGCTGATAGAAACAAAACCGGAGCTTCAGTTTGGAAAAATACGTTTAATCGGCTCTGTAAGCTTTGCTATAATTTCACTGGTGCTTGGTAAGATTATCGCGTTTACAAATATAAACTTAACCTTTATAACATATTCATTATTTTTTATAGCAGCCATACTGCTTTTGTGGAATATTGAACATAAAGGAAATTCAAATATCAGCAGACCAACTATCAAGGATATTTTAGCGGTTCTTAAGGATTATAGATTTATCCTATTTGTATTTGCAGTATTGACAGCCAGTATTTCCACCGGTGCTCACAGCAGCTATGTGCCTGTACTAATCGAAAAAACCGGCGGAGATATTTCAAATATCGGCTTTGTGTGGTTTGCTCAGGCTATGAGTGAATTACCTATGTTTTTTTATGGCAATAGGCTTATGCGTCGATATGGTGAACTAAATGTGTTTTTGTTTGCTGTGGCTCTGTATGTTATCAGATTTTTCTTAAGCTCTGTAAGCCAAGACTATACAACAGCAATTATTATCCAACTGCTCCAAGGAGTTACATACCCGATATTTCTGGTAAGTGCTATGCAATATGTTAATAAGATAGTTCCAAACAAAATTAAGGCCTCCGGTATTACCATACTGTCCTCTCTTGGCTTTGGTCTTGGAGGCCTTATTGGTAATCTGGGAGGAGGTATTATATTGGAAAACCACAGTATATTTTTCCTATATAATATTATAGCTTGTATTTGTTTATTATCACTTTTA
>CALGKJ010000035.1 GCA_937930535.1 uncultured Clostridia bacterium | reverse complement strand
AGAGTTGTTTACTAAGGGAGTATTGCGACTATAGGCAGATGAACGACACTCCTTAACTGTTTGGAGGGATTAATATAAAAAAGCTGGTAGCAGTTTTCTACAATGAAGATATGCTTCGCAAAGAGCAGATAGAAGGTATTAGCAGGCTGGTTTCTGAGGGGTTGAGTCATAAATCCTTAATAGGAGAAAGGTACTCCGACAAATTGATCGGTTCCGTTGAGCTGCTTGAGGAAGCTGTGGATGTACTTAATGAGATATGATGGGTTTGAATAAAATGCGTAACAAGGGTAGGTGATAAAATGAACCAATATCAAGAAATCGAACAAGATATAGAACTGGCTGAAATGATGGTAAATGACATAGATAAGGTATTTAAAAGATATGCAAAAGCTGCTTTAGAAGCAGAGCAAAAGAGATTGGAAGCAGCAAAAGAAATAAAATACATGGGGTGTCAAAATAAGGACGAATTGCAAGAGTTGTACGGATTTGGGGATTTGACAGAAGAAGAATACTATAGTGGCATTGAATATTTTGATAGCATGAATACTCGAAAAAAACAACTGTCTTTAATTGAAAAGCACCGTCAAAACCTTAAAGACATACGGAATAGATGGAAAGGTACTGTAAAAGAGTTGAAGGAAGAGCTTGAAGAATTAGGCGGCGTAAAGGTACAGCAACCAATGAACTATATTGAGCAACTAGAGCAGCAAGAACGACAGGAACGGTATGCTGCTATGAGTTGATGCACAGTTCAGAAAACAGAAGACAGAATTAGCAGACAGACTGAACAAAATGTGCAGGTAATAAAAATATGAAAGTGAGGATTTTTGAATGAATATTGAAAATGCAATAAAGGACGTTATAGAACAGAAATTACAGGACGGAATAATTGAAAAATTGGTGGCTGAAAACCTAGAAAAGGGAATTAATAACTCTCTTGAAAGTCTTTTAGGACGTTACGGAGATGTAACAAAGGTGATAGAAAAAAATATCAAAGAAGTAATGGTTGAACAACTTTCAAAATATGATTACTCAAAATACATCATCAAATTAGACCATGTTTTGACTGAAATATTAAAAAATACTGTACTTGATAACAAAAAAATTCTTGAAAACTTTAAGGCATTCATGGTAGACCATAACATTCCAAGAGTATTAAAAGTATCAGATATTTTCGATGAATATTGCAAATTTGTTGAAAAGAATGTTGATACAAGCGACTTGGAAGTATGCACAGATGACACACCGAGTTATGAGATGGTAGAAGTTTCATTTGAGATTGAAGAACAAGAAAAAAGGTCATGGAGCGATATTCTAGAAGCCACAATATATTTTGAGTGTGAAAAAGACGAAAATATGAACTTTGAGGTTAAGCTTACGAAGTGGAAAAATGAAAATTGGAAGATTAACTTAAATAGAGAGTTCGATGTCAGATCACTTAGAACTATGGATGAATTTTTAATCTACCTCATAAAAGTGACACAAAACTACACAAATATTGAAATTGATAGATGGTCAGATACAACGGAAATACAACCAGAAGCAGAGCCAGAAGCAAGTTGAGACTAAGACGTATTACAAGCATAGCTCATCCAGAGCTGGAGAATGGGAGGTACTTTGATGGAAAACCAAAAAGACTTAAGGTGTTATACATTGCACTTTTTCTACAAAGTAGAGGGGGCAGAATTATATAACGGAAAAACTGGGTATGTTTCAACAAGTTTTGACCAATGTACAAAAGAAATGGAAACCAATAGTACTGTTGAAGGTTTCAATAAGTTATCTGAATGGTATAGAAAGCTTGTCGCTGAACAGTTGAAAATTTCTATAGAACAAGTTATACCAATCAGCAGAGATTGGTATAACAAAAATACTGAAATGCAGGAAGAAGAATTTTAACTGCGTAGTCCAAGCATGTTGAAAGGAATGATACAATGAGAAACTTGGCGGACATAATAGAAGATGTTAAAACGAACGGAAAGCCTGATTATGAGGAATTAAGATACTCAGTACTAGTATTAACAAGCATGATGAATATGGCGAGTATGACTATCAGAGGACTTAAACCAGATACAAAAGAAGTTTTTCTAAATATGAAAAAGGACAATATACACAGAATGTATCATACGGCACTTAACAAAAGTCCTAAAGAGTATTTAGGGTGGAATGATGACCCTGAAAATCCTGAGTATCAAAGATTCCATGCTATAGGAAGTAAGTTGGTTGACAAGGCTTTAAAGGGTGAATTGCCGAATCAAAAAAAGCAAGAATAAGGCACATCACAAGCAGATAAGACAGTGAGGTGATGTAATGCAAACAGTTTTAAAGTATCCGGGAAGTAAATGGAGTACGGCCGAATGGATTATATCAAACTTCCCTGCAAATTATGAAAAAATGACTTACTTAGAACCGTTCTTTGGTTCGGGAGCTGTGTTATTCAAAAAGAACCGTTCAATGATAGAAACCATAAATGATATTGACTGCAGCGTTGTAAATCTATTCAAGCAAATAAGGGATAACTCAGAAGCTTTGGCAAGAGCAATAGAATTCACACCATGGGCAAGAGAAGAATATCGAAGCAGCCATGAAATAACTGGTGATCCATTGGAAGATGCAAGGCGGTTTATGGTTAGATGTTGGCAAGCAATTGGCACCAAAACAAGTAATATATCAGGTTGGAGCAATAACATAAAACCTATTGATAGTGGTCTCTCAAGATGGAGTCGGCTGCATGAGGAAATTTTGAGAACATCCAAAAGGCTGACTAATGAAAAACTTTACTTGGTGCAAATAGAAAATCAACCTGCAGTAGACTTAATTAAGAGATATAACCGTAAGGAAGTACTCATTTACTTAGACCCTCCGTATGTGCTTAAAACTAGAAGTGGCAGAATATATAAACACGAAATGACAGATGAACAGCATGTTGAACTGCTTGAAACAATAAAAGCGCATAAAGGCTCGGTTATTATATCGGGTTATGATAATGAGATTTACAGCACCCTTCTAAAGGACTGGAGAAGAGAAATAAGGGAAGCAAGTACCGAAATGGGCGGTAAAGGAACAGAAGTTATTTGGATGAATTACGAGCCGCCATCTGAACAGTTAAGAATGTCAATATGACGCAATCCAAGCACCGGCTGTCGGAACTCTGTCGACAGCCATTAGTGATAATGGAGGTAGTAGAAATATGATATCTGCAATAAAACACTTTCTAAAAAAGCGTAATAAATACTCAATTAGGATTCCATTGTCGTTTTTTATAGATAGTGAAAAAGTTATTTCCCATAGGAATTTAAAAGGTATAGATGCAGATGCTTTTAGAACAGGCGAAATACAACGATTTATTAGAATACATGCAAATTTGAAAGAAAACACTTATAGAAATTTATTAGAAACGTATATGAATATCGACTCACCTTCTGATGATGAGCTTATTAATAATTTTCTTGATATACATGCTTTAGCTAGGATTGTTGGTACAAAGAATATTAATGATGAACACCGAAATGTAATATTGAAATATGCTGAGGCTCTAGCGTGGAGAAATTTAGGCAGACAAGTTGCATATTTGTATAGGAGCTAGTTGCGCATATTATGAAAATGTGTATTAGGTGTAAGCGTTACGCTGAAGATGATATATCAATCAATTCTCTTGGTATGTGTACTCGAAATCTGACAGTAGTAGATAAGTATTATAAGCATAAAAAAAGGTGCAGATATTACAGGAAAAAACGTAATAGAAAGGGGCATGAAGTTGAGAAAAATTAATGAAATAATAATAAATCATGTTTTTTTAAGTGTTCTTGATAAAGACAATAACACTATAATTTTTAACGATAGTGAAATGGATCTAAACGAAGAAACCTATGAGTATTTTGAAAAGCATATACTAAAGGGATTAAGCGATGAAGAAGCCAAAACAGCTAAATTTACAGGTGAACAGAATATTGTTAGAAACTTGTGCAAAGAGGTTTTTGAAGATGCAGATACTTATTTGGAAAACAGCAAAAGAATATCTCAATACCTTTTTAAATGCATAGCTAACGAGGAAAAAGAACTATCTGGTGATATAGCCGTATGCATGTTTGAAAGTCAGCAGGGTAAGTTTTTGGCAATACTCAAATTTAATTTTACAGATGCATACACTCATTATGTAAAGCAGACAGAAGATACTATGAGTGTATCAATAGGTAAAAGCAAAACAGGTCTTCCAGGGCTTGGGCAGAAGGCTGCAAAAGCCTTATTTGTAAGAGAAATAAAGGAACACAATGATTATGATATGCTTATATTGGACAAGCAAAAGGATGGTTACTTTAGTCAAAGCTTTGCAAAATGCACATTTATATTGGACAGTAGAGAAAATACAAAAACATTTCATAAGTTATCCGAAAGCTTTGCAAGAAAGGCATTTAAAGATAATGCTCAAGAAGCAGAAGAATTTAGAAGCAGAATGACAGATACTCTTTTAAGCGAAAACAAGATAGATATTGATAGAATAGCACATAACAGCTTTTCTGATGAAGCAGTAAAAAACGAATTTAAGGCAGCAATGCTGGCAGAAGGAATCACAGAAAAGGAAGTTGAAGTTGACCGAGAATGGGTAGAAAAGAAACTAAAGAAAAAGAGACTTAAGGTAGACAAAAGTATAGAGTTGTATATTGATACTGAAATATATAAGGATCAAGAAAAGTTTGAAATAAAAAGAAATGGTGATGGAACTATCAATATAGTTCTTAAAAATATTAAAAATTATATTGAAAAGTAATTATTGAGGAGGAAGCATTATGCCAAACAACATAATTTCAAATGATGCAACACAAAAACAACTAATCCCAGTAGCCTGTGACCCAGGCAACGATACCATAAAAATCATAGTAAACAATAAAGTCCAGTACATCAGAAACAAGCTTCAATACAGCTACGAATCACGTTGCTTATTTGGAGGAGATAAAGGGAATCCTCTGGACTACCTTGATGTAGACTTAGATTTATACAGCAAAGGTCAGTCAGAACATATATTTGCAGCAGAGCTTGCCATCAGTGACATTAAGGAGAGCATGGGAGGGCTTAAATGCAACAATGAAACCTTAATAAGAACCATGATTATTAGTATGGCTGCTTCACTGGTAATTGAATATCCTGATAAGACTGATTTCAATATAAAGCTAGGTACTGGACTTCCAGCTCATGAGTTTTTTTATTTAACAGGTGAAGGCAAATATAGTAATGAAAAAATAAAAACCTTTAAAGAGAAGTTATGCGGTACTCATAATGTAAAATTTAACTCTAATTTATTCAATAAAAAGCAGGTTGCTCTAACCATTGAACAAAAGGACATATATGTACTTCCAGAGGGCTTTGCACCTCTTAATTATCTTCTTACGAAGGTTGTTATTACACCAGATATAATAAACGGCAATGATAAGCTAAAGAACCTTAACAGACGAGGCGGTCTAAATCTTGGCTTAGATATAGGGGGAGGCAGTGCTGATTCAGCGGGTATAAAGGATGGCAGCTTTTATACTCCTGGTATATTCGGAATAGACAAGGGACTTAACAATGCCTTGGACAAGGCATGTGCTAATCTTAGAAGTACTGCTAACCTCATAAGCTTCACACGCTCGGATTTTAACAACACACTCTTTGATCCTGAGCTTAAGGGCAAGCTGTACACTGCTGACAAAGACTATGATTTAAACCAATACAAGCAGAAATACTACAAGGAAGTAATAGACCAAATAGCTTATGAATACCTATCTAAACTGAAAAGTAAAGGCATAAGCACCAGCTTGATTAATGTACTATTCATTCTAGGGGGCGGAGGTTCAGAAGCCAGAAAGCATATTGAGGAATCTCTAAGTAATGATATTAAAAACATTATATTTGTAGAAGACTTAATAAAGGATACTCGTTCATTATCGGCATTGTCATACTATGATGATATTAAGGATGTGGCAGCAGCGAATAAAGATGCTGATAGTAAGTAGGTGATATAATGGCTAGACCATATAAGAATACTCTGGATAGCATTATACTAGACCTAAGCTTTGACCAGCAAAAGGAAATAAAGTACATAGAGTCAAGACATGGGCTTACAGGCTTTGCTATAGCAGTAAAGCTTTTAACATATATTCTAAGACAAGGCTATTACATTGTTTGGACACAGGATGTACAAATAGAATTTATGATATATACAAATACAAATACAGAGCTTATAGATTCATTTATAAGCTCCGCAATAGACGCAGGCTTCTTTGATGCAGAACTATATGAAGCTCATGAGGTACTAACATCAAAGAAGCTTCAAGAGGCTTTTTTAAAAGCCTGCGAGCGTAGAAAGGCTGTACAGATTTGTACAAAGTATGTACTTATAGATATATCCAGATACAAGAACATAATTATTGTCAACAATAACTCGGTTAATGCTGGCATTAACCGAGTTATTGCATGTAAAAACCCTGTTAATGCAGACAATAACCCAATTAATGATAACAATAACTACATTAATGTAGACAATAACTCAAATACAGCAGCTATAAAAGTATCATCAATGTTTGATGAGCTATTTGAAAATCAATAAACTAAGGTGGGATTTTAATGGACAAGATTAATAAACTAAAAAGAGCAGTTATTAAAGAAGAATACATGGCACTAACAAATGATGTAACAAAAGCCTTAATATTAGATAGATTTATGATCCTTACTTACGAAGCCCTTAATCTGGACAAGCTTATCGGGAACGAGACCCAAAGAGCTGCAACCATAGGCATTGATATTAATATGCCCTTAAGCTATGGCTGGGTATATAAAAAAAGCGAGGACTTAGCAAATGAACTAATGGCTGCATCAAGCAAGACCATAAGAAACAAGCTTAGTGAGCTAATAGAAAGTGGATATATATATGAGAGAGCCAGTGATGCATATAGGCTTGAAAAAACAAAGATGTACAAAGTAAATATAGACAAATTAAGAAAAGCCTTAGAAGAATCAGGATATACATATGAAACAGTAATTAACATGTAAGGGAGGGAAAAAGAATGGTAAGGACGCTGTTACTAGAAGAAAGTCCATTGGTGGTACAGCCATCATTAGCAGTAGCAATAGGAGGACTAAACGAAGCAATAATATTGCAGAAGATTCACTACTGGCTAAATAACAGTAAGCACCACTATGACGGCAGGAAGTGGATATATAACACAATGAGTGAATGGAATAACCAGTTCCCCTTCTGGAGCTTAAGGACAGTAGAAAGAACCTTTAAAAAACTAATAGATTCAAAAATACTAATCACAGCAAACTATAATAAAAGCAAAATAGACAAAACCACATGGTACAGCATAAATTATGAAGTATTAAACGAAAAAATAGAAAGCTATTATAATCCGAAGCAAGAGCAGACACAGACAGTTGATAATATTAGTGATAGCAGTCCTGAAGGAAATACTTCCAAAGCCTTACGACAAAATGACGGAATCGAAGTGGAAGAATTACCGTCTCGAGACCGACAAAATGACGAAACCATACCGCCAAAATGTCAGATCCATACCGACAATTTGGGGGAAGCAATACCAGAGACTACTACAAAGACTACTACAGAGAATAACCTTAGTCAGTCTATCCGTCAGTCTGATATAGATCACTCTCAGGAAGCTGACAAGGACGGACTGACGGATGAAAAACTTACTGAAAAGCAATTGCTGGAGAAGATACTGTCAAAATGCGAAATAGAAGCTGCATGCCAGGACAAGGATATCGCCAGAGTTATTGTGGCAGCGGTACAAAACCTATACTACAATTCTGCCTTCGCAAAGGAAACCCTCTGTGTACCGCTGGAAGTAGTACGAGAAAACCTTAGAAATCTGAACTCAGGAACCATAATGTATGCAGTATACAAGCTACAGAGAGCAGCAGCCTATGGAACATCAATATTCAATCCGGTTAAGTATTTACAGAGCTGCATATATAACGCTATTTCTGAATATCCGGCAAGCCTGCTGGTGGATCAGAATCTTGCACAGATGTGTCTTGATAACAAGGAGACTATAAAGTCCGACAATATAGAAGTTCCAAAGACCGAGGTATTAAAGTACAGCATTATTGAGTCGGTAAAAGGAACACCAATAGAGCAGCCCATCAGGACGCTGCAAAATGAAATGGCTGCTAATGCATTTGAACAGTATCTTGCAACAGCTAAAATAGAGTTCGTTGATAAATCCATAGTTAGAATAATAGCTGACAGCGAGTTTTCTGCAAATTTCCTAGAATGCAGATATAAAGGATTGATGGCAGATAAGTTTAAATCCGCAGGCTTTGCAGAGCTAGAAATAGTTTCCCAAGAAGGACTAAGTGCATAGCAAAAACGCAAAGGAGGTAATCAGTTGAAAAGTCTTGTAATAACTGAAAAATACAGTGTAGCAAAGGACTTTGCTGAAGCTTTAAAGGCTGTAAGGGTAGAAGACAGCTTTGAAAGTGACGAGTATGTGATAGTGTGGGCAATGGGGCATTTATTCAACCTTATGAACCCCGAGGACTACAACGAAAAATATAAAAAGTGGTCACTGAAGGATCTTCCCATAGTGCCAGATAAATTCAGGATAAAGCTAACCAACAAAAAAGCATTTGAACCCATAAAGCAGCAGCTAAAAAGAAGCACAATAGACAAAGTGCTAGTAGCTACTGATGCAGGAAGAGAAGGCGAGCTGATAGGCAGATACATACTCATTGGAGCCGACAACAGGAAACCAGTATATAGAATCTGGCTCAATGCTATGACTAAGCAGGATATACTGCAAGGGCTAGAAGCTGCAAAGCCTATTGATGGCTATAATAATCTATATTTATCGGCAGCAGCTAGAGCAGAATGTGATTGGCTTTTAGGAATCAATTTCACCAGAGCCTACTCAGTAAGGTATGGACAAGGTACTCCGCTTACTACAGGGCGGTGTCAGACACCTATATTAGCATTAATAGTGCAGCGAGATGAAGAGATAGAAGCCTTTGTGCCTGAAAGGTATTGGGAAGTGGATTGCAGCTTTAAGTCAGGCATTCTGGGCACAAGAAAATATACAGGGAAATGGTTCAATAAGCATGATGGCAGTACCCGCATCAAAAGCCTGAGTGCGGCCGAGGAAGTATGCAAAAGAGTTAAAGGTCAGAGCGGTAAAGTAGTCAAGGGGCAGAAGGAACTGAAAAAAGTATCACCGGCACTGCTGTTTAACCAAACAAATTTGCAAAGGGAAGCCAATAAAAAATATGGATTCTCAGCTCAAAAGACATTGGATATAGCTCAAAAGCTGTATGAACAGCATAAGATACTATCTTACCCAAGAACAGCAACCAGATATATAGCCTCCAGCATGAAAGAGCAGATTGTTGAGCTGCTAAAGCTGCTTAATTTCGATAAATTCAAGGAGCCGATAGAAGCGATATTGAGATTACCGGAATTGGATCATAGCAGAATAGTAAATGACAGCGAAGTAAAAGAACATACAGCCATTATACCTACACTAAATACTGACTTAAAGCGCATTTACAACACATTAGAACAAGATGAAAAGAAGATATTTGATATAGTGGCACTAAACCTTATAGCCAATTACTATGATGATTACACATACAACAGCATATCAATTCAAACCCAAGTAAAGCAGGATATGTTTATTACAAAGGGCATTGAAATATTAAACATGGGATGGAGAGCTGTATACAGTGGCAGTGATGACGTAGAAAATGACGAAAGCAGCGTTGCAGACATAAAAGAGGGAACAGCAGTCAAAGCAGATAAGCCGAACATAAACGAGGTAATTACAGAACCGCCGGCCAGATACAATGAAGGCTCCCTGCTTGCAGTAATGGAAAATCCGGCGAAGCTCTTATCAGAGCAGTACCTAAAGGAAGCAATAAAAGGTCATGGAATAGGCACAGATGCAACCAGAGCAGGAATAATAGAAATCCTGGTGCAAAGAAAATATATAGTCAGGAAGGGCAAAGAGCTTATATCAACAGACACTGGAAGAGGTTTAATAAACCTGATAGATATACCAATGCTAAAGAGTGCATCGCTGACAGCTCAATGGGAGCAGCAGCTGGAAGCTATAGCAGAGGGTGAAGGCAAGAAAGAGAAATTTATAAAATCAGTTGAAGCAATGGTCGCAGAGGGTGTAAGGCAAATAAGAGGTGATTAATGTGGCATATACAACGGTTATGATTAGCAAAAAAATTGGACTTAAAGATATTTTTCCGGTAGAAATAAAGTGCCGATGTGGACATTTAATATTTAAGATCGAGGATTGTGAGGGAAGAATAAAACAATATACAAAATGCACAAGTTGCAAGTGCATAGTTAGTATTGAAGTAGTAAAGCTGGCAAGCTAAAAAACAAGTTATAGAATCAAAATAATAACCAAATGCATTTTAGTGTAAAAGAACAACTTATAGACTAAGTTAAAAATCAAATATAGGAACATATAAGAGACTAAATAAAGAACCAACTGGAAGTGACTTATAAAAAATGTTGATTTAAAATACGGCAAAAATTCACCTAAAAGCATATAAACTCATGTAAAACACCAAATAAATGGCTAGATTAAGAACCAAATGCATTTTAGTGTAAAAGAACAACTTATAGACTAAGTTAAGAACTAAATATAGGAACATATAAGAGACTAAATAAAGAACCAACTGGAAGCGACTTATAAAAAATACTGATTTAAAATGTGGCAGGTAATAAATTCAGCATTCAAAAAACACCAAATTAAGGACTAAATTAAGAACCAAATAGGAAAAATAATACAAATAAAATATAGACAAATAAGGATTCAACTAATATAATAAAATTATAGACAGCAAATTATGATTGCAAATTTAAGAACCTTTTTATCATTTGGTAGTCATAATATAGCTTTTATGAATAGCAACAAAGCATTGAAAATACAAAGGAATATGAAGCTTAAAAAAAACTGATTTTAACAAGACTGGTACAAAAATAAAAACAAGAATAAAAACAAGAATCGTAATACGCTACGAGCTTCGATTAATAAGCGAGTATCGTAGTAATAAATAATCAAAGGGCAAGGCGGCAAAAGGCAGAGCGTCGCGTATTAGTTCAGTAAGTAAAGGCGGGCTACGTCATTAGGGTATTCCTTATGGGTCAGGCACCGCACATCCACCTTCGAGGTGGACGTGCGGTGTCGGGGGGGCTCCGCCCCCCCGGCGCCCCCCTGGGCGGGCGCGGCGGACGGGGCGAGAGAGATGGAAAACATGCCAAGATATGTAAAATATTGTCATAATGTGGAATAAAATGGAAGCTGGTGGAGGATAAAGTATAAAAAGATTCCAAAGGGGATCTACAATCAGAAGGTCTTGAACCTCTATAGTTACAGTTTATTGGTTATGAATATAACCTTTATAATGCTGTTTCTATAGAGGTTCTTTATTTTTTATATAACTAATTTTTAAGGGGGAATGCTTATTGTCAAAGATTCTGGACTACATAAACGGAATCGGGATAGAAAACCTTATATTTTACTCAATGGCTGCTGCCGTTATATTTATAGTTTTTGCAGTTATATATGATGTTGCAAGAACTGTGGCCTTGGAATCTCATAATATTTCAGACAGAAAAAAAGCTGTCCTATTAAGGATCAGACCACAAAATACTTCTGACATATTAAAAACAGAGCAGCTGATAATGTTTTTACATGGATTGCTGCTTAATACAAAATGGAGAGCATGGACTGAGGGAGAGCCATATATAAGCTATGAAATTGTAAGCAGCTATAAAAAGATTGAGTTTTATGTTTGGGTTAATGAGAGATATAAAAAGTCAATAGAAGAGCAGCTGTATGTATGTTATCCCGACTGCGTAATTGAGGAAGTAGAGGATTATCTTATTCCACTTCACAAAATGAAACAAAAGATAAGGACTCTGAAAAAGCAGAAAAAGAATGGTGAATTTGATAAAGAGGTTGAGAAATTACAGATACATGGATTCAAGATTGATCTAGGTCTTAACTTTGCGTTTCCTCTGGCTGACAAGATGGATATTGTTGATTCAATATTAGCAGCAATGACTGGCCTTGAATGGCATGAAAAACTGGTACTGCAAGTACTTGTAAAGCCAATAAACAGAAGCTGGCAGGTTAATGGAAGGAAAGTAATAAAAGAATATGAGAAGAAAGGCATACATCCTGATTCAAAGAAGGGCTTCGGAAGTTCATTTTCCACTGAGCTAAGTGATTTGAAAGGGCAGCTACTAGAAGAAATAAGCGGTAAGGATGCTCAAGCATTTGCAAAGAAAAAGGCAGCAGATAACACCAAAACAGACAGGGAAGAAATCAGGGAAGCTGCTAAGAAAGTGCTTAAGTCCGGATTTGATGTAGACATAAGAATACTAGGTACAGGCTTTTATGGCAGACAAATAAAGGATAGGGTTAGAGCTGTAGCTTCAGCATTTAACAAGCTGGATTATATTAATAGGACAAAAAAGAAGCTGGCTATAATGACAGACCAATTTTACAAAGAAGTTCAGAAGAGACAGTTTATTGTAAGGCAGTACAGAAATGTACTTACTCCATCGGAGCTGGCGGGGTTCTTCTTAAGGCTTCCTGCAAAGGAGCTTCTTATAAGAGAGCTTATAAGAAACAAACTAAAGCATCTGCCTCCTCCACTGATGGACTTTGAAAGAAAGCAAAATATAGTAGGAAACATTGTATATAAAGGCAGCTTGCAGACCTTTGGTCTAAAACCCCAAGATGCAAGAAGGCATGTTCACATAATAGGCGGTATAGGTGTAGGAAAAACAGAAGCACTCAAAACAAAATTCATAGAAGCTGTAAAGGCAGGAAAGGGAGCAATACTGTTAGAACCACATGGACAGCTATCTGATGAAATGCTGCATTTGTTAGCTCAGGAGCTTCCCGCCGATAGATACCGAGATGTGCTGTTTTATGATTTTTCTGACTCTGAATATCCAGTTCCCTTTAATGTTATGAAGGTGTATTTTGATGGCAGCTCCAGCATGAGCAGAGCAGATATGATTGACGAAACAGCAGAGGAATTTATGAACATAATGAAGCAGATATTTTCTGACAGCTGGGGTATTCGTACAGAAAAGATATTCAGGCATACAGGCAAGGCATTAATGGAGGCTGATGAGGGCGGGCTTTGGAATGCAAAACAGATGCTTAAAAAGAGAGATTACCGCAAGAAGATAGTAAAAAAAGTCAGGAATATTGCTGTAAGGGATTTCTGGGACACAGAATTTAATGAAAGGCAGCAAAAGGATGGTACATATAAGTTAGATTCAGATATGAAAAATGCCATTGATTCTCCTCTTACAAAGATTGATAGATTCTTAAGCTCTGAAAGAATACTCAATATGGTGGCCCAAGAGGAATGTATCAATTTTAGAGAGTGTATTAACGGCAATAAGATAGTCATATTTAAAATACCCAAAGGGGTATTAAAAGAAGAAAATACAAAATTTATAGGCAACATAGTATTCAGCAAGCTTATGATGGCATTTATGGCAAGAAACGCTGAGGAAATGAAGCATGACACGCTACTAATGGCGGATGAAGTGCAGAACTTTGTAACTACAAATCCTAAATCCTTTGAAACACTCTTAGATGAGCTTAGAAAGTACGGTGTACAGTTTGTAATGGCTCACCAGAGAGTGTCACAGATAGAATCAATTATTGGCGCAGTTATGGACAACATAGGGACAACGGTATGCTTCAGGGTAGGCTCTGAAAGCTCCAAGTACATGCAGAGGGTATTTGACAAATATCTTGATGCAAGTGATTTAGAAGGTCTGGAGAATAGATACGCGTATGTAAAAGCACTGGTAAATGGTCAGAAAACAGAGCCATTCCTGATAAAAACTTTGGATAAATATGAAGTTGATAATGAAAAGGTTGAGGAAAATGTAAAAAAGATTATAGAGCTTAACAGAGTAAAGAGAAAGCCAAAGGCAGAGGTTGACAAGGAACTCAGGAAGAGGCTTAAAGAAACTGGTGACGATACTACCGATTTCAAAATGGATCTTGATGAGGACTACATACAGGAAGTAGAAAAAAATATAAAAGTATCCAATGCCGTAAGTCGTGAAGAAGAAACCAGAAAAGGTAGTATGCCAAAAGAATGGGATTGAAAGGAATAGATAAATATGCCTAAAGGTAGTAGAAAAGTAGATAGAATTGAGCCAGATGAATTAACAGATAGATTTATAAAGGAATTTGAATATACTCCAATGCAAAAAAAATCAATAGAGATAGTGTATAAAATGAGGGCAGCAAGGCTGAATCAGATATCAAGAATACTTGGTTATGAGATTTTTTATACCAGAAAGCAGCTGAGGGAGCTGTATATAAATAGATTTCTTGACAGGGTATTCGCCTGGGAAGAGAAGGTTATTGAAAAAAACAATAAAGGTACCGCTGAAGGAATATATTTTCTTGATGAAGCAGGTAAGATTGCTGTATCAGGTTTTCTAGATATTGAGCTGAAAGATGTAAAATGGAAACCCATAGAAAATCTGATAAAATACGATAAATTGAAACACACCCTTGATTGCTCTGAGGTATTGACCAGAATATACGAAGAATGTAGAAATGCAAATTTAAGCGTCATTGATTTTCTATGTGAAAAGTTTTTATGGGTTAAATTCAGCTATCAGAATATTCAATACGAGTTTTGTCCGGATATGTACGTAAAGATTATGAAGGATAAATTTGCATACAGCTTCTTTATAGAAAACGACAATGCCACAATGGATGTTAAAAGCTTTTTAAACAAGATTCCAAAGTATGATAACTACAAAATAAGCGGTCAGTATGAAACTGATTATGAGGTATTTCCAAGGGTACTGGTTATCACAACAAGTAAGGAAAGAGCTTTGACTCTGGCAAGGGAGGTGGGGAAAAGGCAAAAATCCAAAATAGAGTTTTTATTTACATGGCATGACATATTTTATGAAAAGCCCTTTAGTGACAAAACCTTTATACACACAAGTGTAGAGCAGCATCCAAGAACATATTCATTGTTTGATGAGATTCCAGAAGAAGTAAAAACAGGCATAAAGAAGATGCTACCAGAAGCTGCTGAGGCTTAAAGGAGGGAAGCGTATGAGTGAAGTATCACTGGATGAATATTTTAAACAAGGTAATAACCAAGACAATAAGCAGAAAAAAACAAGAAAGCCTAAAAAAGAGAAAATTTCAAAGCCTAAACTAAAGAAGAACACTAGGGATGCTAAAAAAAAGGTTGAAATCATCAACACATCAGAAGAATTTCTAGATCAATATGAAAGTCCTTCAGGCGATAAAACAAGAGCTGTAATTAAGTTGTTGCTATGGATAGGAATTCTGCTGATAACAATAAGGGGAGCAATAGTAATCATCAACCCGCCGAGACCGGTTATAAAAACTGAAAAATATATACAGTCCTTATCTGAGACAGAAGCTGTCAAAGGCTTCGCTCATCAGTTTGTGAGGGAGTACCTGACATATAGCTATATTGAGCCGGAAGAGTACAAAAAAAGAGTAACGAAATACTTGGCCGATTGGATGTCAATAGGGAACCGGCAGGGCTGGTCAAAGGTTATAGATTCAAATGTATGGAGCATTAAGAAAATAGACGAAGAAAATGCAGCTGTAACAGTCTATGTTAAAGTAAGCCAGGGAAATGCAGAGCTGAAGCAAGGTACTTCAGCAGCAGATGAAGTACTTGGAGATGTTTCACAAATTAACACTATAAATGCAGCAGAGTCCCAAGAAATACGTGAGTTTTATGTAAGAGTACCTGTAAGGATCATAGAAGAAAATAAGCTTTATGTATCTGACTATCCTAACTTTATTACGGGCTTTGAAGGTTTCAAATCATATGGAAGGTTGGGCTTTGGATATCTGGAAAACACAACAGATAATACAAGAAATGAAGTTAGGAATACATTGGATAATTTCTTCATGATATATGATGATGGGACTGAAGAACAGACAGCATACTATATGCTTAATGCAAAGAAGGTTATAGGCTATAACGGACAATATAAGTTTGACCGTATAAGAAGTATTGAGGTACTTAAACTAAGCAAGGATGAAAAGCAGGTTCTAGCTGTAGCAGAAATTTTAATAACAGACAGCATCGGGACAAGCTTTGAACAAAAATTTAATTTAATTATGAGAAAGGAGAATTCAGAGAATGAGCAAGGGGCGTTAGTTGAAAGGTGGTATATTGAACGTTTTGTAGATCAAGGAGAACAATTTTAAATTAAAGGAGGATAATTTATGGAGTGGATAACAAGTAAAGTAACGGATATAAAAAGTGTACTAGCTTCAATATTTACAGCAATTGTTGTAGCTATGGCAATAAAGGCATTTGTTGAAAGAAAAATGATAAATGTTTTCTTATTAATAATACTGGCAGGGTTATTGGGATGGTTTGTTTATGATCCAGAAGGGGCAATAAACGTATTCAAAGGATTCTGGAATAGCGGTGCAACAAAAAAAGTACCTAAATAAGGTAGGATATTATGTCAGATGAAAATAGAATCATTCTAAAATCTTATTCTAGTATATGGAAGGTAGATAAAAGGCTGGAACACCTAAACGGCATCAGTACACCATCAATACCTTTTGAACAGGCGATATATGTAATTGGTGGCTTCTTGGCTGAGTTTATTTTATGCACCTTTATACCGCCATTAAGAAAAGTCAACATACTTGTGCTTATTGCACTTCCAATCGCAGCAAGTACTGTATTAAAGAAAATCAAACTTGAGGGCAAGAGTCCAATAAAATACATTTCTGGATTACTGGAGTATATCAGTGAACCAAAGGTATATGTCAGATTCAGATCATATAAAGAGGACAGCAGCATAATATTTGAAAGCAAAATAGGTTATAGAAAAGATTATATAAAAGACAAGGGCAGTGAGCTATAGCTGCCCTTTCTAGGGGGTGAAACATTGAACGCACTTTTATCAAAAGCAGCTAGAAAAGCTTCAGTAAAAAGAGAAAAATATAAAAATCCTGTATTGTACTATGAAAATAATCTGGTTTTTACTAGGGGGAAAAAAGACTTACTGAATATAACCGGAAAAGAGTGCTGGGCTGTATATAAATGGCCAGGATTTAATTATGACTTTCTAGCAGACAAGGATAAGATAGAAAGACTTATTAAAAACTCAAGAGGCTTTCAGCAAGCCTACTCTGATGTACACATACTGCAAGTACCGCTAAAAAATAAGATAAGTGACAGTATAAACTACTGTAAAAGTATAGCATCAGGAGAACTGAAATCAATAGCTCTTCAGTATCTTGATAATGTTCAGGATATACTGTCAGGCAGCGATACCAATGAAAATGACAATGACACATATATAATGTTTAAGATTAAAACAGCCAGAACCATAAAGGACTACAAGGATTTTCTAAATAGCTTGCTTAAAGAACCCTACAGAGCTGTAAATGAGCTTTTAGATATAGATATTGCAGAGATATATAAAAATGAATTTGATGCATACAAAAGGCTGGAGCAGGGACTTAAAAAAATAGTAAAAAAGTACATTAACATAAAAGAAGTAAATGAACTTGATATAGAGCGTATTATAAGGAGTCCCTTCTGGAGAGGACTTCAAGCTCCAAAGTTTAGGAGCGAGGAGCCATACTTTGATACAAGCGAAAGAAAGTTTAAAAAGGCGCAGCCATGGAAGCCCTCATGCACTAAATCAGTAATAAATGGTAAAGTGGTTTATAGACCGCTGAAAAAAGATATTTTAACATTATGCGAAGGTCAGGTCACTAACCATATGAAATATATTGAGATAAAGCACTTTGACAGGGGCATTGAAAAGACATCATACCAGCAGTTCATAGTCGTATCAGGGATTCCTGATATAGAATTTCCCACAGGCAGAGAATGGATATATAAGCTTAAGGATCTGCCCTTTCCTACATGGACAAGTATACGCTTTTCCAAAAGGAGCTATGAAGAGGTTGCAGAGGACATAAATACCAGCAGAAAGGATCTGGACGATTACATTTCACATGCAGAAGAAGCTCCCCATGAAGTAAAAATAGGTGAGCAGTACTTGGAACAGGACAGGGATATTGACCAGGCTAAGTACGAAGTAGAAAAGCAGAAAAAACCTTTTCTATATACAACAATAGTTATAGGGGTGGCTTCTGATAGTTTGGATGAGTGCCTGGAAAGAGCTAAAATGGTGCAGGACTTCTTTGATGAAATGGACATTGAATCACAAGTTCCTACAGGAGACCAATGGAAGCTGTTTAATGAAACACTTTTAGGCAGTAAGCAGTATGCAATGGATTATGTTCATAGATTCCCTCCGGAAACCTTAGCTGGAAGCATGATAGGAGCAAGTAACATAATAGGGGATCTGCTGGGGCTGTTTTTAGGCACGACAGGGATACTTGGAAAGGCTGTTAAGTTTGATCCATTCAGAGCTTCACAGGTAAACGAATCTCCTGCAATAAGC
>CALGKJ010000034.1 GCA_937930535.1 uncultured Clostridia bacterium | reverse complement strand
AGCTGATATAAAGCACTACTTGCATCAGTAAGCTTATGATTTGTCCAAAAGACCGGTGAGTATTTTTGAATATCACCAATGAGTGGTATATCCTCTAATATTTTCTTGTAATTGCTGCTTTTAATTTCCATTATTCCTCCCAATATTCCTCCAAAAATTGTTTTATAATGCTATATTTATAAGTATACCAAAATCCTTCTAAAAACATTATTTTTTTCTTGTCTTGCTATGGCAAAGTATTTATCAGTATCCTAATAATACTAGAATTAAAAAGTAATATTACAGAGTGAAGTTAAGCACAATAATAAATGATAATCCGACTTATAGATAACCAACTCTATAGCATTTATGATGCTAAGTAGGAAATTATTAATTAATTAAAGGAGGAACAAAATGAAACATATTACAACAGGACATGGTGTACAAATAAATACAGACAGCCTTAAACCAAAAAACATTGTAGAAATCACTTATAAGGGACTTCTTGCTCAATCAGGTGCAGATGAAGTATATATGCGCTGTGGTTCTTCTTATACTAAGGATTGGAATGATATACAGGATATAAGAATGACTAAAGTAGGCGAAGATGCTTTCAGAGCACAAACCCTTGTACAGGACGGTACTGTATTTAACCTATGCTTTAGAGACAGTGCGCAAAACTGGGATAATAATTCTGGTTCAAACTATTCCTTTACAATATTACAATAAGATTTTTATATACCGCTTTGTTATATAAATCTCAATAGTAAACTAAATCACCCTAAATAATCAACAGATAAGTTAAATAAAATGTTGTTTATTTAAAATCAGGGTGATTTTTTTGTGTCAATATATGATTTTTTACATAAGATGGTATTATAGTGTACATTTGAACATTATTATACTTATTATATAAGAAGCACATTAAAATCGTCACGAGCTTGACTTTTTATCAAATATAAATGGTGCACGTGTTTTGATCTTATAGCTTTTATCGCCATTTATATATAGCACTATAGGTGAGGTGATTATTAAGTGTCATTTTCTGAGAGAGAGTTACTGGCAAGAATAATTAAATGTGAGGCTGGCGGAGAAGGCGAGAATGGTATGAAAGCAGTAGCCACCGTTATCATCAACAGAGTTAATGTTCCAAACGGAGAATATCAAAGGATAGGTCAAGGCAGTATACGGAAAGTCATAGGACAGAAGGGGCAGTTTGACTGCATGTATTCTGTCTTAGCCGGTCGTCCTAATCCGCAAACCATTTGGGCGAACCCCCCTGAACAAATACACTATGATATAGCAGATTGGGCAATAGCAGGTAATAAAATGCTTACTGTTGGATATTGTCTATGGTATTTTAATCCCTTTCAGCCAACCTGCCCACAAATTTTCCCAAGAAACGGAAGCGGCAGCTTTGCTAATAAAGTTGGCTTGCATTGCTTCTATCTGCCGACTAAGTTATACTATTCAACCTAACAAAATTTATACAGTATAAATAATTAAGTAATTATTAGAGAGGGGATCAATATGTATTGCAATGATTCTTATAACTATAACAGGGCTATGGCAAACCAGATGATGCAAGGCAAACCTTATGACAATGTAAATCAGCAAATGATGTCTAACCAACATCATAAAACAGCTCACAAGCAGCAGCCCGTATATCCAGTTCAGCCTACAGCCTATGGCAAATCTATGCTTCCAATGCAAGCAGTATCACCAAATCAACAGGCTGGACAGTTTTATGCTCAACCCGCAATGGATAACACCGCCATGGGTATTTCTCCCACTCTTGCAGGTCAAATGAGTGGAACTACCGTAGGAATGCCCACTGCCGGTCCATTTCCAATAGCGGCAGCTCAGATGGGTGCGTCTCCTATGGTCGGAACTATGGCTCCTGACATGGCTGCATTGCCTCCTGGAACTGCTCCTATTGACTTTGATCAGCTTTTGCAAACTCCCATCCTTGATATTGAGTATACTCAAGGGTATCTCAGAACACAGATAGGCAGAAAGGTTAAAATAGAATTTTTAATCGGAACAAATATGCTTATAGATAGAGATGGTACACTAATGGATGTTGGTGTCAGCTATGTAATTATACAAGAAACTGAAACTGATGATTTACTTTTATGTGATATTTATTCAATAAAATTTATCAGATTTTATTTCTAATAATATTATAGGGTTTTTAGCTCAAAACTTAAATTATACCAAGCTAAAAACCTAGAAGGGAAGCATAACCAGCCGCGAGTAAGTTAAGTTTTATGGTTGCTTCCCTATAAAACCAGCATAACCTTATGCTGGTTTTAATATTATTAGAGATTCTCATCTAATAAACATTATCCATAACTTTAAATTACTATATAAATAATTTTCATAAACCTATTTACTTTTTTATACAAATGGTATATTGTTTATATATAAATATGTAATTATTAATTATGTATTTATATATCTTCATTGCTCGCACATTAGTTTATGACAATTCAGATTCGACACACACATATATATTGTTTTAAAATTACCACTTTCCTAAAATCATCAGGACTAATAGTACAAGCTTTTGTAAAATGAATTCTAATTACTATCACGCACTATTAAGTGGTAAGATTTATATCTATCACCTAATTGAGTTATAGACATAACAAAGCATCATAAACTCTAGTTCTAATAAAACAAAAGGGGTGATGTAATTAAAAGTAATTAGCACTAGTTTTACTAAAAAAATAAAAAAATTAAAGGAGGACTATTATGAAAAAACTATTAAGTTCAAAGCTGGTTGTATTTTTGTTCATGCTTATATTCATAAGCACTCAATGCATTTTCGCAGCTAGCATACCAACAGACGCTGCAGTCCAAGGCAGTAATAATAGCAACAAAGGTGAGTCAGTAAAAATGGATTCAAGAGGTTCAGAAGATGTAAGCGTAACAATTTTAGAATCTAATCCAGACCGTACAGTTATAAGATTTGACATCAATAACTTTGCAAAAGAATCAGTAAAAATCGGCAAAGATGAGTATTACAGCATAGTATCCAAAGGCACAACTCTAACTTATGAAGAAGGTTCACCTGATCTTCCTCGTATTTGCAGAAGCATCACAATACCAAATGATGCCGATGTAAAAATTAAAGTGGTGGCATCAGAATACGAAGATTACAAGCAATTCCCAATAGCTCCATCTAAGGGTACTATAACTAGAGATAAGGATCCTAAAGATGTAGCATACACTTTTGGCGAAAACTATAAAAAAGGACATTTTTATCCTGAGAATCTGGTATCATTAAGCGAACCTTTCATCATGAGAGAATTAAGAGGAACAACTATTACGCTTAACGCATTCCAGTATCGTCCATCAAACCAAACTCTAAGAGTTTATAAATCCGTTACTGTAGAAGTAGTTTCAGACGGCAAATCCGTTGTTAACTCAATCGCTGGAAACAAAGTACAAAGAATTACTAAGGATTTTGAACCTGCTTATGCAAATACATTCATAAACTATAACGAAGCAAAGAGCGCAACACAATCCATTATGAATAACCCTTCTGAAACAGGCTCAATGCTTATAATCTGCCACGATGCATTCGCAAGTGCAATGACTCCTTTTATCAACTGGAAAAACTCCAAGGGAATAAATACAACATTAGTAAATAGATCCACAGTATCATCCTCTAACAATCCAACTGAAATAAAGAACTATATCCAAAACTACTACAACCAAAACCCAAGCTTAACATATGTTCTGTTGGTAGGGGACTATGCACAAGTATCATCACCAGCATACTCTGACGGCGTATCCGACCCAACATATACAAAGGTAGCAGGTAATGACAACTATCCTGATATATATGTAGGACGTTTCTCAGCAGAAACAGTTGCTCACGTTGATACACAAGTACAAAGAACAATCCAGTTTGAGCAAAACGGCTACAACCAAGCTGCTTACTTCAAAAAAGGCTTAGGTATAGCATCATCCGAAAGTGCTGGCGGAGAATCCGATATACAACATATGAATATTATAAGAACCAACCTGTTAAACGCAGGCTATACTCTAGTTGACAGCGTATATGATCCAGGTGCAACTGCATCTTCCGTTACTACAAGCTTAAATGCAGGCAGAGGTATAATAAACTACGTTGGACACGGCTCAGAAACTTCTTGGGTAACATCAGGCTTTAACAATACAAATGTTGCAAATTTGCAAAATGCAGGTCAGCTTCCATTTATCGTAAGTGTTGCTTGCGTAAATGGTAAGTTCCAACAAACTGCACAATGCTTCGCAGAAGCTTGGATGCGTTCAAAGAACAGCAGCGGCAACCCAGTTGGTGCAATAGCAACTCTAATGTCAACAGTTAACCAGCCTTGGGTACCACCAATGATAGGTCAAGACGGCATAATATCACTATTAACCAACAACCAAAGAATTTCATTTGGCGGATTGGCTTACTGCGGACAAACTCAAATGATAGACAACGGAACAAGCTCTGACTTATTAACATTCCACACTTGGACATTATTTGGAGATCCATCAATACAAATATTACCAAGCACAAGTACTACAACAGATACATATGAGCCAAACGATACACTAGCTCAAGCTTATGCAGTTAACAGCGGAACAGCTTATGACTCATACATATACTCAAGCTCTGACGTTGACTACTATAAGTTTACAATAAACCAAACAGGTGTAATTGGTGCAACATTAACAAACTTGCCAGCTGACTATGATTTAGCATTATTAAACTCAGCAGGAACACAGGTTGCATCTTCAACTAACGGCTCAACTACAAGCGAAAGCATTTCATACAATGCAACAGCAACAGGCACATACTACCTGAAGGTATTTGGTTACAATGGCGCAAACAGCCAAACTGTTAAGTACAAGCTGACACCAAGCTACCCAACAGGCGGCGGCGGAACAATGCAATGGTACTATGAAACTAAGACAATTGAATCACCACACAACTACACAAATAACTATAATGCTACCAACCAGTATGTTAAGGTGGGAGCTTCTAAGGTTCAAGTTCACTTCTCAAGATTTGAAACAGAAGCTAACTATGACTACGTATATATAAAAGATAAGAATAATAATACTATATCCACTCACCACGGAACAAAGAGTCCATTCTGGGCAGCTGTTGACGGCGATACAATAAAAATAAATCTAGTTACTGACGGCAGTATCGTAAAATTTGGTTATACAATCGACCAAGTTGCTTACTATGCTAATGGAGTATTAGTAATAGAAAACGTTAATATCAAAGGCGGCGACCTGTAAAATCAAATTAATAGCCACTAGGTAAAATAATTCCCCCGGCATAGATAGTATGCCGGGGGAATTTGATTTGCTTAGAAAAAAGCAGCTTGAGAAGCACCGATATACCTTATAGCCTTATAAACCAAAATAAAACCTTAAGTTCCAAACTTTCCCGATTCAGATACTTCTTGAAGCTCTGTTCAAGCTCTATAATATTGTAGTAAGAAGGCACGGTTTCCAAATTACTTGGCTCAAATTTTTGTGTTTTTTGATTATACTCGTATATTATTCCGTCAGCATTCTTATATACTATTTTCCCTTCATTATCAAAATAGCAGTCATTTTCACAGTCAAAATCCTCATTTGTTATTAAGCTTTTACTTTCGGAGGATATTTTTATAAGCCTTGCTGTTTTTTTACCAGCCGCCAGCAGGTTTACGATAATCTGTGACCGTTCTTTGTTCATTGAGAAATCTATAATACTCTCATTTTTCTCAACAGGCAGTTCATATTTATTTTCTATTTGAATAGAGCTTAGATCCGAGCTTACACCAGCTATATAAAGATAACTTTTTTGAGTTTTATTGCTGTTATAAATAAACGCTATTGTTTTATCGTTAACTTTTACAATCCTATCCCCGATACTATCATTCTCATCTTCAACCTTATATACGAATTCCCCATTGATTTCGATAGTATCTATAGGTTTTAACCCTAGATATTCCGGCTTAGGTCCTTTGTATACAAGAACCTTTCCTAAATCATCTAATGCAGTAAAATAATTGCTAGAACCAAACGCCGTGTTGATCTCCTGCATGTTTATAATATCTATTACATGGTATTCATTAACATACAAATTGGCTGCATTCAAAACCCCAATTGTATTTTTACTTATCCATTCTATTCGCTCAATTGGATTGTTATCCTTTGTTTTTACATCTATTTTAACTGTCGTATTATCAGATAGGTTATACACTTCAATCACAGGCGGGTTAGTATATGCATCCTTCTTTTCATGTACATAGATAACATAACGATCATCATATAAAAAACTGCTTTTTTTACTTGATTCCGCTCCTATTACCTCTATTCCCTTAGTTTGCGGATTATAAATGTATAATTCACCCATACATTTAACTAATGCATAATCTGTAGACACCATGCCTTGAGTGTTCACCTCATCAATTTTTCCTCCACAAGAACATAATGCTAATAACATTAATAGAATAAAAATTAAACTAAGCCTTCTCATTTTTACACATCCTTTATTTTATATGATCACGAATAACTATTTTTCACTTATTAATCGCCAGTCGTAGCCTTAAACGATATTCACTAAATAGTTAGACTGTATTTTATCAGCATTTGTTCCACTTAATGGGTTGCATATCATTATAATAAAATAAGCCGGTATAAAAGCTTCATACCGCTCTTATACCGGCTGTAAGATTATTCTTGTCCGCTAAACCATTTCACATCTTCTACTTTAACTCTTTCCTCCTCAGTATTCTTGAAATGATTCTTTAATGCCTTGTCAAAGGCATTAAGCTTCTCTTGCCACTCATCAGAGTACTCCTTGTCCTTTTTCGTTTTTGCCTCCTTGATTGTTAAGGTCTGCTCGTCAACTGTATAAGTATAGTCTTCATCTACAAAATATATATTATCAGTTGTGTCGAATAACAAACGTCCATGAACATTGTCCGTCAATTCAACGCTTGCCTTTTTATTAAGACTTAGTTCTCTAAAATCAAGTTCACATATAACCAGCTTATTATTTTCTGGATCGTTATCATTGGTTTCAATAAAAGCAATTTTTGTGTTATTGGTTGAAACCTGCGGATATCCAATGCTTATATCTGTTGCTTCTGCTTCATATACCTGCTGGTCATTAATATATAACGTCTCTTTGACTTCGCTTTTCCAGCCATGAGGAATATGACCTTTATACATAACTGAGCCGTCGGGCAGTACGGTAAATCTGCTGCCAGCATAAGTTTTTTGTATACTCTTATCCTTAATATTTATAATAAAATATTCGGAGGTAGATGGATTTACATGACACTCTACCCCTAGCTGTCTATCGTTTATCCACTGAATGTCCATAATTACATCTGAATATCTGCTCTGAATAGTAATATCCGATATTTTCTTGTTGTTCATATCTAAAATACCAAGCTTCAGTTCACTGCCAAACATATTACTAGCGTATGCAAATGCTAGATTTTCTTTGGATGGGGATAACTGTGGTAAATACTTTGGCGTTGATTCATCGGATAGCTGCTTAATTTTCCCTGTCTTTTCGCTATAGCTATACAGCACTCCGTCTTTTTCAAATATCGCACTGCTTAGAAGCTTTCTTTCCTGCTTTGACAGCATCTTGCTTAAGCTTTTTTCTGCAAATCCGTTACCTACAGATATAGCTCCAACAAACATTATCAGGATTAATGAGATGCCTATCAGCCTAAAAAGCTTGCCTTTATTAAATAACTTTATTCTCATTGCAATGTTCCTCCTTGTAATGTTTTATCATACCATAATTTTGGAAAATGCTTACCGCTTTCTACATATATATTAGGATGCTGAGAAGTAAACTCGCTAGGAGTTTTAAAGCCTATAAATACGTCTATATGATAGCCATTAATAGCTCCGCCAGAATCCTCTGCTGTTCTGTATCCACTATCTCCAGAGGTATTTACAGCTCCGTCAATTTTTACTTTTCCTCTGTAATATGATCCACTAAGATACTTTCTTGTAATATATGGACTATCTACAGCCATAGTCCTGTTTTCAGTAGGGAATGTACCAGTTGCTGTGCTGACAGAGCTTTCAGCAACCTCAAGAATTCCAGGACCGTTAGGATTATACCTATACCATTTATTAGGTGATACAGTATCATCCTTTCCTGTTCCCTGCATTCTAACATCGGAAACAAAAGCATCCCACGAAGAACATCTTGATCTTAAAGCAAAGTTGTAAACCGTCATTAAAAATCTGTTTCTATACTCTCCGACAGTTGCTGCATAGTTTGACAGCGTAGTACTGGTGCCGTCAACTGTAGCGGTGATATTAAAGGTTCTATTGCCATAAAACTCTATATATCCTGTTGCATAACCATTTGCATCAGTAGTAGCACTTGGGTTTTTGATATAACCTAGCGTACCAAGGGAGCTTGAAAGTGTTACTGTTTTTCCAGAAATAGCTGTACCACTGGAATTTGTAACCCTTACTCTCACCTCTGCTTGTCTTAGTACTTTATCCGCAAGCTCAGCTTTTCCCGAGGTGTTAGAATAATCAATGGCACCCCATCCTGAGTATGGTCTATAGGATGAGCTGTAATCATAGCAAACATTTAATATATATCCTCCCGAGGTAGTCTGATATGTACCTGTAGTATCGCTTATCTTGAATTTTGGAACGCTTATAGCATCTTTGTTTTGCGGTATCCAGACTTTAACAACGGATACAGATACATTTGTAGTTGAGCTGGCGGTGGAGGATATACTTAGGCTATATGTAGAGGAAGAATATGCTCCATTATAGCCTATGACCTTTACGTAGTATGTACCTGAGTTTAAAGACTGGGTTATTGTATCAATGGATCCTGTACCCAAAACAGAAGATCCTATCTGAGTTTGCGCCGAGTCATACAGATATAGGTCATAATCTTTATCCGATGGGGGAGTCATTCTGATAGTACAGCTTGATGCTGACGAAATTGTGAACTTATAGTAGTCAATGTCACCTGAAATGTTAATGGTCGCATTAATAGTAGTGTTGCTGCTCAGAGAATATGCCGTACCAAAGGTATTATTACTCTCATAAGCATCTGTAGCAAAAACTTGTATACAAACTAAGCTCATCAATAGGAAAACAACTAGAGAGCAGGGAACTAATTTGGTCAAAAACCGTAAAGCTTGTCTTCTAATCATACAAATACCTCCTAATTAATATGTAAAATTTATATGTTAGCATGTATAGAGTATTATTCAGCGTTCCTCCTTTCCATCTAATTTGCTGTACCATTGATGCATTAAACAACATGCTACATATAGAACAGATTTGATAAATATTCTGAGTTATAATGTAAGTTTACATATAGAAAAACAACTTCAAAATTAAATTTATCCAGTTGTTTCTCACAAAGAGATTAGCCACGCTTAACGAAAAGTATTTTGAGTTTTAGAGTTGCTAATCTATAGTAAAGTTATGCAATTTATTAG
>CALGKJ010000033.1 GCA_937930535.1 uncultured Clostridia bacterium | reverse complement strand
GTGTCATAATTTGTAAATTACCCACTAGCGGTTTATGTAAGTATATAATATAATATTTTTTGTAGATGGTTGATGTTGGAAATACAAAACAGGAGGTGAGATTATTATTAATATCTGCAAAAAAAGTGATAAGCTGGATTTCTCCAGCCTCAGTCATATATCATAAAGCTACACCTGCAAGTTCAGCCTTATGTATATATTTAATATTATCACTCTAAAAGCACTTCAATGCAATACATTTACAAATTTTTTTAATTAGATGCGGAGGAGAATTGCTATGAGGAATATTAACTATAAGATCGATGCAGATCTTGAGTTACCCCTTGATTATGATGATGAAGAAAAAGATATCACAGATATAGATTTGATGTAGTCCAGAAACATTCTTTAAATCAAAAGCAGCTTCCATTATATAAAGTATAAGGAAAGCTGCTTCTTCTTATTTTACTCTTCTTATTTCTTCTTGTGCTACTGCATCAAGATTGTTTTCCCATAGGTATTTTCTTGTTTCCGATACAATTACACCGCTCAATAGCAGCAGAGAAATAAGGTTAGGTATTGCCATCATTGCATTCATGGCATCCGATAGATTCCATACCAGAGGTAAAGCTGCTATAGAGCCTACAAATACACCAATAACCCAAAGTAATCTGTAAGGAAGTATTGCTACCTTTCCGAAAAGATATTCTATAGATCTTTCGCCATAATACGACCAGCCAAGTATTGTTGAAAATACGAAGGTCATTAATCCAACGGTTAATACCAAGGGACCAACTACTGGAATCTGAGCAAAAGCCGCCTTTGTTAAGGAGCCGCCTTGAAGCTGAGACATTCCTGCTGGGTCTCTTAGTATACTGCTTACAAGCACTATTCCTGTGATAGCGCACACTATTACCGTATCCCAGAAAGTACCTGTTGAGGATACAAGTGCCTGTCTAACAGGATTTTTTGTTTGAGCTGCCGCTGCTACTATTGGAGCAGAGCCTAAGCCTGATTCATTTGAGAATAAGCCTCTTGCTATTCCATATCTAGCAGCAGTAATAAGCGTTGCTCCTATAAAACCTCCACCGGCTGCTCTTGCTGTAAATGCACTTCTGAATATAAGTCCTATTGCTGGTATTATAAATGAAGCATTTATAACTAATATTACTATACAGCCCAGAACATAGAAAATTGCCATAAAAGGAACAAGCTTTTCACATACACCTGCTATTGCCTTTACTCCTCCTAACACAACTACAGCAGTCAAAATTGCCATTATTGCACCTGTTATGTACGGGGATATCTTAAAGGCATCTTCTACCATGGTAGATATTGAGTTTGCTTGAACCATATTACCAATACCAAATGCAGCTATTGAAGTAAAAATACAGAATAATACAGCCAGCCACTTTGAGTTAAGTCCATTCTCCAAGGCATACATTGGGCCTCCAAGCATTGTACCATCAGAGGTTTTTACTCTATATTTTACTGATAACAGTGATTCAGCATATTTAGTAGAAATACCGAATACACCTGTCAGCCATGTCCAGAGAACCGCTCCAGGACCGCCCAAAGCTATGGCAGTAGCCACACCAACTATATTACCTGTACCTATGGTAGCTGCTAAAGCTGTAGTAAGAGCACCAAACTGACTGACGTCTCCATCCCCTGACTTATCCTTGCTAAGAGAAAGCCTTATAGCCAATGGCGTATATCTTTGTATAAATTTGAGTCTGAATGTAAGATAAAGGTGTGTTCCAAATAGTAAAACAAGCATTGGCGGACCCCAAAGGTAGCCATTAATCCAATTTACAAAATCATTTATTCTCTCCATTAGAAGCCTCCTTAATATATTCTATTATTTTATCGCCTACTTATAGATAACCAACTCTTTGTGAGAAACAACTGGAAAAATTTAATTTTGAAGTTGTTTCTCTATATTATTTGCATATTTTTTTTATTTAAACATCTACATTGTTGGTCATAGAATAATTTATAACAGAATGTCCTATGATGTTATTGTTAAAAAATTCATAATTAAAACTACTATTACAATTAATACATAAACTAAGTAACATAAAAAAAATAGTTTTTTGAAAAATAAATACAGAAGGATAAATCGTTAAATAAAAAGTTCCTTCAAAATTTATAGAACCAAACTCAGGAGGATTTATGAAGATTAAAAAATTATCGTTAATGATAGTGGTAACAATGCTGCTTACTATTGTCTGTGTTTATGCACAGTCTACAACCTATACAGTTCAGCCTGGGGATAGTCTCTGGAAAATAGCAGTAAGATACGAGGTAGGTCTAAGTGAATTAATAGCCCAAAATCCTCAATTTAAAAATCCAGCTATGATATACCCTGGTCAAAAGGTTACTGTTCCAAATATAGATGATGTAAAGACAGTAGAAAATGAAGTTGTAAGATTAGTAAATATTGAAAGAAGTAAAAAAGGCTTGCAGTCTCTATCAGCCAATTGGCAGCTATCCAGATGTGCAAGGTATAAATCTCAGGATATGATAGACAAAAACTATTTTGCCCACAATTCACCAACTTACGGAACACCCTTTGATATGATGAAGGCATTTGGCTTAAGTTATTCAGCAGCAGCCGAAAATATTGCAAAGGGTCAAAGAACTGCTCAAGAGGTAGTAAATGCATGGATGAATTCACCAGGTCATAGATCTAACATACTAAGCCCTTCATATATGGAGATTGGCGTAGGACTCGCAAAAGACAGTGCTGGAAGACATTATTGGACTCAGATGTTCATAAAACCTATAAGATAATTTTAAAGGCTGAAATGTTTAGAGAACCAACTGGATAAATTTAATTTTGAAGTTGTTTCTCCATATATATTTCAGCCTTTAGCATGGAACTAATACAGTTTATTTGCGTCTAATATATACAAACAAAATATTAAAAGGTGGTATATATATGAAAAGGACATTTATACTCATACTTATTACGGTTATTTCAATGGGATTAGTTGCAGGATGCGCTGGAAAAACAACACCTGCTGACAATGCAGCCGGTGAGACTCCTACACCAGCACAGGATTCCGACAGGGATTCTATACAGTCACCGCCTATGGGCATTACAGTTAACAAAATTATATTTGAGGTATTAAAGCCCGAAAGCTTATCCAAGGACAAGCAGACAACTATCAGTAAATTAAAGCTGGGAAAGGGTTTTCACTACTGGGAAGAAGATGGCGGATATGTAATAGCCATATTCGGCGGTGAGAAGGCTACTGCCGGCTATGATATAGTTGTCAATACCATTGAAGATAATGAGGGAAAAACTATTATTATAGTTGAAGAAACGACCCCAAGCGGAAGTGCTGCTACTGTAATATCTTATCCTTATACAGTTATAAAAGCTAGAGGTATAACAAACAACTTCATTGTAAGCAATACAAAGGGTGAGCGGTTTGCTAATCTGGTTCTCAGCGACACTTCAAAGGCTGACAAGGAAGCAAAGATAGTAGATGGTACTTATAATGGCAGAATCGACACAAATTCCATAGAAGTAAGGCTTGATAATGGAAGCCTGCAGGTTTTT
Organism: uncultured Clostridia bacterium; assembly: GCA_937930535.1. Classification (GTDB taxonomy): domain Bacteria; phylum Bacillota; class Clostridia; order Lutisporales; family Lutisporaceae; genus CALGKJ01. The sequence continues at coordinate 655 of CALGKJ010000033.1, read as the reverse complement.
GTTATAACAGAAGTTATTGATTCTTTTCAGGATATTCCAGAAAAATCAAAGCTTACACTTGTATACTATACAAATGAGTATGGACAAAACATAGTTACAGATATAGATTTTAGATAATAAAAATACGCCTAGGCTCTTATGGAGTCAGGCGTATTTTTATGGCGTTATTCCTGAGGACGGTCTTCTATTCTTTTGTAGGCTATCAACACTATATCTCCGCCTAATTCCTTCCCCATTTCATTTTCTGCCTCAGTCAGCCTTTGTATAGCTTCTGGTTTATGTTTTATATCAGCCAGATTGAAATTTTTATTCATTTTATCCCTCCTAACCTGTATGTAAAGTTGGTCTACCCAGCTTTACATCAGTAATCAATGAAAAGAAAGCAAGTCTCAGGAAGTGACCCTAGACAGACGCAGCTTTATTTTCATATTAACCTGTATGTCAAGTCGGTCTGCCCAACCTTTCATTATTATTGACATTACTGAGGTAATCGTATACCTAGGAAGGGATTATCAATGCTATTTTTTTGTATCCTTAATAAGCATTTTATATAAATCTATATATTCAAGTGCTGACTTTTTCCACGAATAGTCTTGTATCATACCATTTTTTATAATACCAGCCCATTTATTTTTCTGATTAAACCAGCCAACTG
>CALGKJ010000032.1 GCA_937930535.1 uncultured Clostridia bacterium | reverse complement strand
AACATCTCCGAATATTACAGCTATAGCATTTGGGGTTTTTTCCACTTGTTCTTCAAATAACTGATATATGCATTTCTCCTTTGGATATTCGCAAGTAGTGTTATTAAATGCATATATGGCATTGTTTTCCTCTTGCTTAGTCAGCATTCGTACATCCCCAAGCTGTATTTCTGGATTTTCTAATACCTCTGTTATTACATTGGTAAAGTGCTGAATAAATCTTTCTACTGTTTCTTTCTTAAACAGCTTTGTGCAGTATTCAACCTCAAACATTAGCTCACCATTAGCTTCATAGCCTGCTAAATTTAACTCCATATGAGTTATGCTGCTTCTGTAGTTATATGGACTTATCTTGAAATCTGCTATGGTAAGCTCAGGTATATCCATATTCTGCATTGTAAACATTACGCTATATAGAGGATTTCTGCTCATGTCTCTTGTAACATTAAGCTTTTCTATTAGCTCTTCAAACTGATAATCTTGGTTTTTGTATGCGTCTAATGCGTTTATCTTTACTTCTTCAAGGAATTCATTAAAGGTCTTATGCTTTTCTGGGTAGTTTCGCATTGCCAAGGAATTTATGAATATGCCTATTACATCCTGTAAATCTGCATGATTTCTACCGGCTACAGCTGTACCTACTACTATATCCTGCTGATTGCTGTATTTGGAAAGAGCTATATTGTACGCAGCTAGTAATACCATGTATGAAGTTACATCCTTGTATACTGCATACTGCTTTAATCTTTCACTTAACTCCTTTCCAATTCCAGATATCACAATATCTCCCTCAAAGCTTTGTAGCTTAGGTCTTGGATAGTCTGTTGGCATATTTAGTATTGGTGCTTCTGTTTTGAATACCTCTAACCAATATTCTTCTTGTTCCTTCAATAGTTCTCTGACTGTATCACTATTCTGCCATTCAGAGTAATCCTTGTATTGCAGTTTCAAGTCAGGCAATTCTATACCTTGACTTAACATAGCCACCTCTTTAATAAGGATTCCTACTGATACTCCATCAGTTATTATGTGGTGCATGTCCAGCATTAAGATATGTTTATCCGCATCCAGTTTAATTAGTCCTACTCTCAAAAGGGGAGCTTTGTCAAGCTCAAAGGGACGTATAAAGCTTTGTATTATGCTTTTAACCTCTTTTTCTGATGACTCAAAGTGCTGGATGCTAAGCTCAGCCTTAGGATGAATCTTTTGTATCGGTCTGCCATCTTGCATTTCAAAATAAGTTCTGAAGGCTTCATGTCTATCTATCAGCTTGTTGAATACCTCTTCCAAGCCTTGTATATCAAGCTGACCATCCATTCTTAATATTAAAGGTACGTTATAGCCTGCTCCTATACCTTCCATCTGCTCAATAAAATATAGTCTTCTTTGTGCTGAGGATACTTCGTAGTATTCCTTTTCTTCTGCCAGCTCAATAGCATGGTATTCCTGAGTCCTTGCATTATTTATCTTATCAGCAAGCTCTCTTAATATAGGGACTTCAAATATATCGTTTATACTTATTTCTACTTCAAATTCCTTGTTGATTCTTGAGCCTAGCACCATTGCCTTAAGAGAGTGTCCCCCTAGCTCAAAGAAGTTGTCTGCCGCTCCTGCTCTTTCCACATTCAAAAGCTCTTGCCATAGACTTGCAAGTCGTTCTTCTATATCACCTGTTGGAGCTACATAGCCTTGCAGAGTATTTCCTTCTGGCTTTGGTAAAGCATTTTTATCTGCCTTGCCGTTTGCTGTTACTGGTATTGAGTCAAGCTGTACAATATATGAAGGTATCATATATTCCGGCAGCTCTTTCGACAAAGCGGCTTTCAGTTCTGTAGTTGATATTGTTTCTTCTGCTACTACATAAGCACATAGATTTTCGTCTACCACTATTACGACTGCTTCCTTTACTTCAGGAAGCTTATTAAGCTGTGCTTCTATTTCTCCAAGCTCTATTCTGTAGCCTCTTAGCTTTACCTGCTCGTCTATTCTGCCGATATATTCCATGTTGCCATCCTCTAAAAGCCTTGCCAGATCTCCTGTTTTGTACATCCTTCTTTCTGGTGCAAATGGATCTTCTATAAATCTTTCTGCTGTCAGCTCAGCTCTGTTTAGATATCCTCTGGCTACTCCATCTCCTGATATATACATTTCACCGGATATTCCCACTGGTACTGCTCTCAGCTTTTCGTCCAGTATATATATTGCTGTATTGTCTGCTGGTACTCCTATAGGAACTGATATTCTAGTGTCGTTATCATGGTTGTATTGGTATATCATACAGCCTACTACTGTTTCTGTAGGGCCATATTCGTTGTATATTTCTATGTTTCCGTCAAATGCTTCATGTATCTTTCTTGCCAGCTCTGTTTTTAAATCTTCTCCGCCTACTATCAGTCTCTTTGTATTGCTGTTGGATAGATTTAAGTTTTCTATAAGCTTTAGGTGTGTTGGAGTAAGCTTTACTATTCCTGCTTTTCCTTCTTCTATTACCGTTCTAACAAGCTGACCTTTGTCTTCTTCTCCATATATTATTATGCTGTTTCCTGTTATCAGCGGCGTATATACAGAGGTTACTGTTAGGTCGAAGGATATTGAGGAATATAGTGCAAAGTCCAGCTTTTCTTCTTTTACGTATACCTTTTTAGCCCACCAGATATAGTTGACCAAGCCTTTGTGTGTTACCATAACACCTTTTGGCTTTCCTGTAGAGCCTGAGGTGTATATGATGTATACCATATCTTCTGGGGTGTTTATACTGCTTAGGTTTGTACCATTTCTGTGGTATACTGCTTGATCCTCTACGTCTATAATATCTAAGGTATCTGAATTTATTTCGTCCTTAAGAATATGCTTTCTGGTAATAAGCAGCTTTGCGCTACTATCTTCAAGCATGTATTTTATTCTATCAGCAGGATACTCTGAATCAATGGGCAGATATGTTCCTCCTGCTTTCAGCACTGCTAATATTGCTGTTACCAGCTCTATTGAGCGATCCAGCATTATTGCCACTATGCTGTCATTTTTTATACCCTTATTTCTTAAGGTTCTTGCAAGCTTGTTAGCTTTTTTGTTTAGTTCTGCATAGGTTAATGTAACATCTCCGAATATTACAGCTATAGCATTTGGGGTCTTTTCCACTTGTTCTTCAAATAACTGATATATGCATTTTTCTTTTGGATATTCGCAAGTAGTGTTATTGAATGTATATACAGCATTGTGTTCCTCTTGCTTAGTCAGCATTCGTACATCCCCAAGCTGTATTTCTGGATTTTCTAATACCTCTTTTATTACATTGGTAAAGTGCTGAATAAATCTTTCTACTGTTTCCTTCTTAAACAGCTTTGTGCAATATTCAACTGTAAATTCTATTTCTCCGTTGGTTTCACAGCCCATAAAGTTTAGATCTATATGGGTTATACTGCTTCTATGGTTATATGGGCTTATCTTAACATCAGCTATATTAAGCTCAGGCATATTTATATTCTGTATAGTAAACATCACGTTGTATAGTGGGTTTCTGCTCATGTCTCTTGGAACATTAAGCTTTTCTACCAGTTCTTCAAACTGATAATCCTGATTCTTGTATGCAGCTAATGCGTTTATCTTAACTTCTTCAAGGAATTCATTAAAGGTTTTATGCTTCTCTGGGTAGTTTCTCATTGCTAAGGAATTTATAAATATACCTATTACATCTTGTAGGTCCACATGGTTTCTTCCTGCTACTGCTGTACCTACTATTATATCCTGCTGATTGCTGTACTTAGAAAGAGCTATATTATATGCAGCAAGCAGTGCCATGTATATGGTTGCATCCTTAGAAACTGCATATGTTTTTATCTTTTCACTCAGTTCCTTTCCCAGTCCAAAGGATACTACATCCCCCTCAAAGCTTTGAAGCTTAGGTCTTGGATAGTCTGTGGGCATGTTTAATATTGGTGCTTCTGTTTTGAATACCTCCAGCCAATATTCTTCTTGCTGTTTTAGTAGTTCTCTTGTTTCTTCACTGTTTTGCCATTCAGAGTAATCCTTGTATTGCAGTTTCAGCTCAGGTAATTCTGCGCTTTGACTTAACATAGCTACTTCTTTAATTAGAACCTCTATAGATACACCGTCAGTTATTATATGGTGCATGTCTAACATCAATATGTGCTTATTTTCAGCTACTTTAGTAAGTCCTGCTCTTAAAAGCGGAGCCTTGTCAAGCTCAAAGGGACGTATGAAGCTTTGTATTATGCCTTGTACTTCGTTTTCCGAAGCTTCAAAATATTCTAGGTTAAACTCAATACTATCATGTATTTTCTGTACGGGCTTGCCATTTACAATTTCAAAGGATGTTCTGAAGGCTTCGTGTCTATCAATAATCTTATTAAATATTTCTTCAATCTGTGACTTATCTATTTGTCCTTCAATCATCATAAAAGCAGAAACATTATATCCGACTCCTATGCCTTCCATTTGTTCAATAAAGTACAATCTTCTTTGGGATGAAGATACTTCATAGTATTCTTTTTCTTGTGCCTGTTTTATTGCATGATATTCCTGCTTATTGGCTTGACCCATACTTGCTTCAAGCTGACGTATAGTTGGATTTCTAAACAACTCTCCTAAAGGCAGGTCTATTTCAAATTCTTTTCGTATTTTATTTACAAGTACTGTTGCTTTAAGTGAGTGTCCTCCAAGCTCAAAGAAGTTATTGTCTATTCCTATCTTTTCAACTTCCAGTACTTGCTGCCAAAGCTCTGCTAACTTATTTTGCACTTCATTTTGCGGTTCTGCATAATCAGTTTCATAGCCTATTACAGCAGAAGGCTCTGGTAATGCCTTTCTATTGATTTTTCCATTGGAGGTAAGGGGCATACTATCTAGCTGTATAAAGTATGATGGTATCATATATTCCGGCAGATCCTTTGACATATGCTCTCTTAGCTCTGCAATTGATAATTCTCTATTTGCCGCTATATATGCACATAGATACTTGCTTCCAATATTGTCTTCTTTAGCAAGTACTATTGTTTCTTTAACAGCTTCATGGTTTAGAAGCTTGTTCTCTATTTCTCCAAGCTCTATTCTATGACCCCTTATTTTTACTTGGTGGTCTATTCTTCCCAAGTATTCCATTTCTCCACTTGGAAGCATTTTTACCAAGTCACCTGACCTATATAGTCTTTCTCCTAATCTGTAAGGGTTTAGTACAAACTTTTCTGCTGTCAGATCAATTCTGTTCAGATATCCTCTGCATACTCCATCTCCTCCTACGCACAGCTCTCCTGCTACTCCTATGGGCAGCAGCTTCATTGCTTTATCCATTACATAGGTGGTTAGTGTAGGTATGGGCTTTCCTATATTACTTATGTTGTTTTCTATTTCATGCTCTGTTATTTCCTTGTAGGTTACATGTACTGTTGTTTCTGTTATTCCATACATGTTTATGAGCTTTGTATCTGGGTATATTTCTCTCCAGCTTCTAAGCATTATTGGCTTTAAGGCTTCTCCGCCGAATATTACATATCTTATTGACAGATTATTGCATTCTCTTTTAATTTCTTCATTAGATAGGTTATAGAATGCTGTTGGTGTTTGGTTCAGTACTGTTACTTTCTCTTTTCTTAATAGCTGTAGATACTCACTTGGCTCCTGTGCAACTATTTTAGGTACTATTACCAGCTTTGCTCCATATAGTAGTGCTCCATACATTTCCCAAACTGAAAAGTCAAAACAGAAGGAGTGGAACATTGTCCATACATCTTTGTCATTAAAGTCAAACTGTATTTTGTCATTGAACATAAGTCTTACTACATTCTTATGCCCTATCATTGCGCCTTTAGGATTTCCTGTTGTTCCTGATGTATATATTACATACAAAAGATCCTCTGGTTTATTTATATTTTCAAGGTTTAATGTATTTTCATCATAGATATTTACATCATCTACAAGTAGCACATGTTGACCAGATTCAATTACGTCAGCATATTTTTTACTAATTAGAATTAGTTTAGCTCCGCTGTCCTCCAGTGTGTATTTTATTCTTTCTTCTGGGTATTCAGGGTCTATGGGAAGATATGCTCCTCCTGCTTTTAATATTGCTAATGCCGATACTATCATGTCTACAGAACGATCCAGTATTACTCCCACTAGACTATCATTTTTAATCCCTCTGTTTCTTAGAGTTCTTGCAAGCTGGTTGGATCTAGCGTTTAATTCTTTGTATGTTACCGATATGTCCTCATACACTAATGCAATATTATCTGGTGTTCTTTCTGCTTGTTCTTCAAATAGCTGATGTATTACTTTATTTCTAGGATATTCTGCATCTGTATTATTAAGCTCAACAATTATTTTCTTTTCTTGTTCTGTAATCAGCTCCACATCCGAAAGCTTAATATCCATATTATTTGATATGCAGTTCAGTATATTAATCAGGTGCGAGGACAGCCTGTCTATAGCAGAGCTTTTAAACAGCTTTGTGCTATATTCTATATCCAAGGTTATGTTTTCACTGGTTTCCATAGCGCCTAGTGTCAGGTCAAACTTTGCAGTTTTGCTTTCAAAATGATATGGTTTAATGCTTAAGCCCTTTACATCTATTTTTTCCATTTCAGTATTTTGCATAACAAATACTACATCAAATAGAGGATTTCTGCTTAGATCCCTTGATATATTCAGATTCTCTATTAATTCTTCAAACTGATAATCCTGATTTTCAAAGGCTTTTATTGAGTTGTTTTTAACTTCCTCAAGGAATTGTCTAAAGGTCTTATTACCCTCTGGATAGTTTCTCAATGCAATAGTATTTACAAAAACACCTATTATGTTTTGTAAATCCGCATGAGATCTTCCTGCTACTGGACTGCCTACAACAATATCTTCCTGTCCGCTGTATTTGGATAAAAGCACATTATATGCGGATAGTAGTACCATAAACATGGTAGCTCCTGCGACTTTAGAAACTTCTCTCAGCTTTGAGGTAAGTGCTTTATCAAGCTCAAGTCTTATTCTATCTCCTTCAAAGCTTTGTATTTTGGGTCTAGGATAATCAGCAGGCAGATTTAGCACAGGTATTTCATCTTTAAAGGTATTTAACCAGTATTCTTTTTGTTTATCTATATTTCCTGATTTAGTCATCTCTCTCTGCCATTCAGAATAGTCTTTATACTGAAGCTTTAGTTCAGGCAGCTCCATATCCTGACTAAGCATAGCTATATCTCTGATTAAAATGCTGATGGATACAGCATCAGTTACTATGTGGTGCATATCTAACATGAGGATATGCTGATCCTGAGCAAGCTTAATAAGTCCTACTCTTAACAGCGGAGCTTTGTCAAGCTTGAATGGGCGTATAAATTCTTTTATTGTATCTTGTACATGTTCTTCTGATACTTCATGGAAATATTCTATATCGAATTCAACAGAAGGATGTATCTTTTGCACTGGCTCATCATTAACCATTTCAAAGGACGTTCTTAAGGTCTCATGTCTTTGTATCAGCTTTGTAAATACCTCAGCGATTTGCTGTTTATCAATATTACCTTCAAGCTGAAGTATTACAGGTACATTGTATCCTGTTTCTATGCCTTCAAATTGTTCAATAACATATAGTCTGTTTTGTGCAGAGGAGACTCCATAGTATTCCTTTTCTTCTGCCGGTTTTATTGCATGATATTCCTGGGTCTTTGCTTGGCTTATACAAGCTTCAATTTCACGTATAGTAGGATTTTTAAATATCTCGCCTAAAGGCAGATCAATTTCAAATTCTTTACGTATTCTGTTTATTAGTATTGTTGCTTTAAGGGAGTGTCCTCCCAGCTCAAAGAAGTTATTGTCTATTCCTATCTTGTCAATATCAAGTACCTGCTTCCAAAGCTCCGCTAACTTATTCTGCACTTCATTTTGAGGCTCTGCATATTCAAGGCTTATATTATGAGAAGGCTCTGGTAATGCCTTTCTGTTAACTTTTCCGTTGTTAGTAAGGGGAAAGCTCTCCAGTTGAATAAAGTAGGTGGGTATCATGTATTCTGGTAAATCTTTGGATAGGTATTCTTTTATATCTGATATTTCTATTTCTTTTTCGCCTAGCTGTTGTTTGTCGGCAACTATGTATGCACATAAATATTTGCTGTTGTTGTTATCCTCTTTATCTATTACTATTGCTTCTCTGATAGCTTTATATTTTAAAAGCCTGGTCTCTATCTCTCCAAGCTCTATTCTATGTCCTCTTATTTTTACCTGAAAATCTGCCCTTTGCAGAAACTCCATATTGCCGTCTGGCAGCCAGCGAACCAAATCCCCTGTCTTGTACATTTTTGAATCGGCTTCAAAGGGGTTTTCAACAAATTTATTAGCTGTCATTTCGGGATTGTTTATATATCCTCTTGATAAGCCTTCTCCAGCAATATAAAGCTCGCCTTCCATACCTATAGGCTGAACATGGTTATTTTTCCCTAATACATATAATTTTGTGTTATTTAGAGGTTTTCCTATAGGGATTTGTTTTGTAAAATCAAAATCTTTTATTAAAAATGAAGTTGCATCCACGCAGCATTCTGTTGGTCCATATACATTTGTAATAAAAGCTGCTTCACTTCCAAATCTGTTATAAAAATCATATACTGATTTGCTTGTAAGCTGTTCTCCCCCTATTAAAAAATGTTTTACTTGTATTTTGTTATATTTTTCACTGAAAGTGTTAGATAGTATGCTGATATGGGTAGGTGTTCCATCGGATATATCTATTTTATTGTTTATATAGTATTCAATAAGTTTTTCCCCATCTGTCCTTACATTCTTAGGCACAATATATAATGCATGTCCTAAAAGCAGGGCGGCGAAAATCTGTTTTACTGAGGCATCAAAAACATAGGGTGCAAGCAATGCTATATTAAGCTGTCCTTGATATAATTTATAGACTTCATCATGAAGACTGTATACAAGATTCACAACGCTTTTATTCTCTATCATTACGCCTTTAGGATTTCCTGTTGAGCCTGATGTATATATTATATATGCCAAGTCATTTGGTTTATTTATGCTTTCTATATTGTTATCATCACCAAAGTATACTTGGGTATTGTCTAGTAAAATACATTCTTTCTCAAAGTCAAGTTTTTCACATAAGCTTGACTGAGTAAGAAGCAAGCTTGCACTGCTGTCCTCCAGCATATATTTTATTCTGTCTGTGGGGTATGAAGAATCTATAGGTAAGTATGCCCCTCCGGCTTTTAGTATTGCTAATATACCTATTATCATTTCAACAGATCTATCCACCATTATTGCAACAGCAGTATCCGCTTTCACTCCTTTTTGTCTAAGCAGCCTTGAAAGCTGATTGGATTTGCTGTTTAGTTCTCTGTAAGTTAGTTTTGAATCCTCAAAAGCTATTGCAATATTATCAGGCGTTTTTTGTGCATGTTCCTCAAACAATTGGTGTATCAGCTTGTGTTTTGGAAACTCTGCTTTGGTATTATTGAAGCTGTAAATAATATTATTTTTTTCTTGCTCAGTTAATAAGCTTATATCTTCAATTTTTATCAGACTATTATTGGTTACTTGTTCTGCAACTGTTTTAAAATGCTTTAATATACTATCAATATAATCTGAACTATAAACAGCTTCATTATATTTGAATATTAGTCTTAACTCTTTCTCTGGAACAACAACTATACTGAAATTATAGTTTGTCTGTTCAAATGAACCAAAATCCTTCGCTTTAAATCTATCATCCTCTTTAAGCCTTGTATCTAAGGGCGTGTTTTCAAATGTCATTATATTGCTTATGAGCTGTTGTTTCATACTGCTGTTTGCTTGTATCTCATATAGCGAGTAGTAATCATAATTACTGGATTCTATTACTGTTTTTTGTACATGGGTTAATAAGTTGTTAAATGTCTGGGAATTATCATACCTGATTCTTAATGGAATAGTGTTTATAAATAAGCCTATCATCCTTTCAACCCCTTCTAATTCAGGAGGTCTGCCAGATACTACTATCCCATAAATAACATCTTCTACATTATTATATTTTCCAAGCATTATGCCCCATATTGCCTGAATAACTGTATTTAAGGTTACGTTATTAAGCTTTGCAATGTCTTCTAGCTTTTTTGTAATATCACTGTCAAAATTTATTGTTGTTCTTTTTAATGAATACTTATCTCTTAGCTTTGTATTATGTATTTGCGGCAGGTTTACTGCTTGTGTATAATCATTTAGATAGTTTGCCCAATAAGCTTTCGCAGCTTCCTTATCTTGTTTTTCCAGCCATTTAATATAGTTGTTATATGGTTTAACAGGAGCTAATTGTACAGGAACATTATTCATTATTGATGAATACGCTCCAAATAGCTCATTGATAATTATGCCAGTACACCAGCCATCCATAATAATATGGTGGTTGCTCATAATAAATTTAAAGGAGCTTTCGCTCAGCTTAATAATGCTGAATCTTATAAGCATATCTTTTGTTAGATCAAAGGCTTTGCTTTTATCCTTTTGGAGATACTCATTAATATATACATTTTGCTGTTCTTCACTTAGTTCAGAAATATCTTCAAAGTGTATGTCTGCTTCTCTTTCTTTAAAAATAATCTGTCTAGGTCTGTCAACTCCTGAATGATAAACGTTTGATCTAAAAACTTCATATCGTTCTATTAATAATTGCACACTTTTCCTAAAGGCATCATTATTGATTTCCATTTCCAAGGAGAAGTTTATCTGAACAAAATACGCACTTGATGTTGGATCAAGTAAATAATGAAACAGCATACCTTCCTGCATAGGTGTTAAAAAATTTATTCTCTGTATTTCACGTTTTTGACTCATGGCTATCCCCCTTATAGAGATTCAGCAGGGATTAGTATTTTAACGTGAGTTCGATAAAGAAAGTATAAACATTATTTCACTCACTGAATGTTTCGAGACAAAGAAATTCTAAACTTGCTACGGATTGCGTCAAAACTCGCTATGCTCAAACACTTGACGCAGTTTTCCCTCCGCTGCGTTAAGAATTTCTAAGTCTCTATAGAGAAACGACTTCATAATCTAATATTTCTAGTTGTTTCTCACAAAGAGCTTAGAGACTTTTAGTTGAAAAGTATTTTCAACTTTAAAGTGTCTTAGCTCTACACAAGGTTCGTTACACAATATTTATACTTTCTTTAATTGTATCGAACTCACGTTATTTTATAGATAACTAATCACCCGCTGAATATAGTTCTTATAAATTGTTATAAAAGTCTAATATTTCATCAAATTGCTCTATT
>CALGKJ010000031.1 GCA_937930535.1 uncultured Clostridia bacterium | reverse complement strand
TAATAGAAATAGCAGTCCAGTATAATAATAAAGAATGGCTAAGCAGCTTAATGGATGAAGTAGAATCAATAATATTAGAATACAATAGTGAAGAGAATAAGAATATTGAGCATATTAATAGATTGAAAATCCGACTTGCAGATATATATATGCATAAAAGAAGGATGGAGGGAGGTACAAATAAATGAGGAAAAATAGAAAATTATACATAAGCTTAATGCTTACCTTTACCATGATACTATCTACAATGGTATCTGTAAGTGCAATTGGTATGGATGACCCAGTAGGACCAAATTGCCATTATACTTACTATAATACAAAGGTTAACTCCTTAAAATAAAAGCTCTATACATGAGGGCACTGAAACATCGGAAGTGTAATAAATTCGGCTGAAGTATATTTGCAAGCTCCTTCCTGATATTCATATTTGATTATCACCAGGAAGGAGTCTTTTTATATCTTATCAACCGAATTTATTACAGTCTCCTATATCTTAATATTATGCTTTCGCAAATACGTATTCAGCATATCCAGACACTCCTGATTTTTTGTATCATCAAATAGCTGTACACACAAATCAGGAATATTATGCAGACTTTTTAGCTGCTCCATAATAAAATCAAAATTCATTGTTCCTCTGCCAATAGAAAGGTGATCATCCCTTTGTCCCAAATTATCATGTATTAGTGCATAATCAATATGTCTATCTAAGATTTTAAACCATTCCTCCAAGGGTGCTTTTGAAATATATCTTGCATGACCTATATCAAAGCCGAACTTAAAATATTCGGAATTTATATGGTTTAATAATTCATTTAAAAGATAAGGCTCATCATCCCATACATTACTATATAGGCATACAACCTTGTTTTGCTGTGCGTAGGGTATAAGCTCTTCCCAGAATTTTTTATTATTGTTAAGCCACATACTTATATATGAATCAAATTTAACTAATGGGTCAAAGGTTGTATTAAATAATATGTATTTAGCCTCATATTCTGCTGCTAAATCTATCAAATGCTTGAATCTGTCCTTGGTTATTTTTAGTATATCTGGGTCATCAGCTTCTGGTTTAATATCTCTAATTGGCCCTTGAATGCATTTAATATTATACTTATTAGATGTTAATGTTTTATGGAAGTTGTCCATAAAATCTTTTCTGCATAAGTGCTGAGGAAACCAAAAATCGCCCAGCTCTATAAAATCGTATCCGCTTAATTTGTCAGACTGATTGATGTTATGAAGTTGCAAGTTTATACCTATTTCCATGATTTATCATACATCCTTTATTTCTTTTTGATTTTGTCATGATAAAAATATATTTTATGTTTAAGATTATTTTTGCTAAATTCTTCTTCAATATCATTTTTGACTTTTTCCCAGTAGGGCATATTATTATTATAAATATCAAAATAAAGAGACTTAAGATCAGGTCTGTATTGGGAAATAAATTTTAAAATCCTTTCCTTATATCCACCACGCAGATTTAGATTTTCAAAGCAATAATAACTAACAGTATCACCGATACAATCTACAATTGCTTTAAAATCAGTTAGCTCGGGAAACATTGGGGATACAAACAAATATGTTTCTATACCTTCCTGCTTTAGTACCTGCAACACTTTCAGCCTCTCTTTAATTGGAGATGCGGCAGGCTCTAAATGTCTTCTAAGCTTATCATCAAGCGTGTTAAGCGAAATACCTACCTTTATATTGTTAAACCTTTTAATTATATCAATATCCCTTAATACAAGGCTGGATTTTGTCAGTATCTCAACTCGTGCATCTGACTCCGCCAGTTCATTTAATATATTCCTTGTTGCCTTAAATTTAGCTTCGTAAGGATTATATGGATCTGTAACAGAACTAATTAATATAGTTTTCTGTGATAAATTAGCTGTATTTAACTTTTTGGAGCACTGTTTAACATCTAAAAATTCACCCCATGTTTCTTTATGATTGGTAAAGCGTTTCATAAATTCTGCATAGCAGTAGATACATCTGTGAGGGCAGCCGACATAGGGGTTTATAACAAAGTCTGCATCTGGAAGCTTAGATTTTGTTAATATTTCTTTAGTAGAGATATGTTGAACCGTTAGCATATTATATCAATCCTTATCTTTAAATTTTCTTAAGAAGAGTGGCAAAACTAAGCTGCACCAGAATCTACGCAATTCGATTTAATATTAATAAGGTTTTTGTATAGCAATATACCACCTAATAAGCAGATTGTTGTAAGTATTGAGATACCTGTATTGAAATTATTTTCTAGGATTATTCCAACTAATGATAAAAACGCCGCATTAAATAATAACACTGCGAAGGATATTGTTGAAACATACGTTGCTCTTATTTCGTTATTTACTAAACTATTTTTCTGCAATGTCAAGCACTGACTTCTAATGGGTGATACAAGTTGAATAATTATTAGGCACCCTATTATACAAACCCTGCTAGGTACTAATAATAACAGCAACCCTATTGTCATTGCTATTGGTGAAGCTTTTAGTATAAAGTCCATTCCAAGCTTTTTAATTATAACATCAACTTTATATTGGGCTATAAGTGATACTACTTGTGATAGTGTAAATATTATTCCAAAATACATCAAGCTAACACCACTTTTAAAAAGCAATGGTTGTATAATAACTGGAAGATAGAATGTTAATCTTCCAGTGGCTTCATATATAATCACTGAAGCTGTAAATGTGCTGCTCTTAATCAGCTTAAAGCTTTCCATGAGTATTCCAAAGGGCGATAGTCGTTTTGCTTTATCCTTATTACTGATGTCATTTTTTGTAGTAATGAAAAACGCAAGAAATACCCCTGCTCCTCTAGCGATTGCAGAGATGATTATTAGAGCTTCAAAGTTTATATTAGGAACTCCTAAGATGGTAGTATTAAGAACACCTGAAACAATAGGACCTATAGCAAATGCAGTATACATAAATGCTAACTGTTTGCTGACATCAACTTTTTTTTCTATAGCTTCTTCATATATTATAGAATCTGTATTACCTGAAAAAAGACTCCATCCTAAGCCTTCAAGTATATATACAATAAAAAACTGATATGTATCTTTTGCAAATATAAGTAACACCATTGATGTAAAAAATGCAAGCATACATAGTATCAGTATCTTCTTACGACCGATGTAATCACCAAGGATTCCAGTAGGTATTTCTAAAAGGGCACACGACACTGGAACAATAAGATTAAGTATGGAAATAATGGACATAGGGATTCCTACTTTATTCAGGTATACAACTTCAATGGGTGCATATAGACTTAACACTATGGCTAAAACAACACCAAAGAGCAATCTTGTATTTCTTAGGTATTTCATTTTTTCCCCTCCAAAATTTAATTTTACACTTCTAACTACAGGAGTCAATCAGCTTTATGTATGATTTTATACTTTTCTGCCAAGAAAAGTCCTTAATCATACATCTTAAAATAAGCTTGTTCCACATTTCTTTATTTCTATATATATTTACGGCTCTATCAATTGCTGTTTCAAGAGCTTCGAATGAAAATTCACTCATATAAAAACCATTTCCTTTTTCGGAATCAAGGCTTATATCTAATACTGTATCCTTCAGCCCTCCTACTGGTGTAACAATAGGTATACTTCCATAATTCATAGCATACATTTGAGTTAGCCCACAGGGTTCAAAACGTGAGGGCTGTAAAAATATATCACTGCCAGCAAAAAGTTGGTGAGCTATTTCCTCAGTATAAAAACTTATATATCTAAAATTAGATTTGAATTTATCTTGTAATTTGCATAACTGATTATTAATACTGCCATTAAGTCCGTCAGCGGGGACACCGCAGATTACTAGAGTAGCTCCTTTACTTAAAAGTCGTTCCATTCTTTCGTAAATATCAATGGAAATACCATTTTTCATATCTACGAATAAATCTATTCCTTTTTGCGGCGTAAGTCTGCACATATAAGCCAACAGAGGCATGTCCATATCAGGCATAAGCTTAAGCTTTTCAAGTATGTGTTTTTTATTTTCATACTTATATTCGATTGTTTTATAACTAAAAGGCTTAACTATGTAACTATCATTTTCTGGATTCCACAGCTTGGTGTCTATACCATTAAGAATTCCAACCACCCTGTCCTTTCTAAAATCTAAAACCTCCAGACCAGCATGTGGTGCCACTTTCTCATTTAGTTCTTTTGCATAGGATGGACTAACTGCAACAATATGATTCGCTTCCATTATGGCAATGGTGTTCATACTGCACCACCCGATTTTTTCGTACTGTTCTAGTATTTTCACCGCCAAATCATCCTCAAGATATTCAGATATATCATAAAACAGCTCACCTTGGTGATGATAATTATGAACTATATGAATGGAGTTCACCCTGCTGCATTGGTAGTCTTCTAAAAGCTTTATATAGGGATATATCCCTGCTGAATGCCAGTCATGCGTTATAACTGAATGAACCTTTACTTTCAATTCTCTTAAAAAATAAATTATACATTTGCCTAGTATAAAATAGTGCAATCCAACATCTGTCTGATATGGTTTATTTCCATCTATATAAACATTATCAAAAGAGTATGTATCCTCCGCATCAACAAAATAATACTTTACATTGCCCATATTAGCACCTAAGATTTTATATGAATAATTAATACCATTAAAATCAAATTGACCCGAAAATTCAATACTAAAGTTTCCCTGCATATTTGAATAGTATGGAGTAAAAACAACATTAGTCATTTCACTTTCTTCACTTATATATATAGGCAAGCTACCTACAACATCACCAAGTCCGCCTCTTTTAGAGAACGGAGCAGATTCGGCAGCTACATGAACAATGCATCCTTCTTTCGATGTGGTACACATCTTTTTTTCATCTGTATGATTTTGATTATTATATAAAGTATTAGATTTCACAGCAAACCTCCCTCTATAATCCTTTATCTATAACTGATAGTCTATTCTTTAATATAAAAAAATTATATACTGTCATTAATAGGGCTGTTAATCCAGCAAATGCTGCACTTATAAATATAGGAAGACTAATATTATCAGATAGCAAATAAACAAACATACCTATTAAAACACCTATAATATGACCAATATTTTCAGAAAAAACTATATCACTTTTACAACAATCCTTTGTCATGTGGTTCAATTTTTCTATGCAAAATACAGTACCGCCGCCAAAACCAGTTAGAATCCACAGAACAATAATTAATGAAATATCAGAGCTTTGTGATAATAGGATTAATATAACAGTCAGCAAAAGGTGACCAGCAATAAAATATCGAGCAAATTTATTACCTATTAAGATATGTGGAACACTTATATATGTCAGCCAGCCAAATGTAAACAATATTCCCAGTAACCACAAAGAGTTAATATTAACCATTTTCGCAATTAGTATCAATATAAAATATGCATAACAAAAATAATGTATTTGATGAACCACCATAATAGCGTTAATAAATTTGAAGTTTGGTTTAACAAGCTTTATTTTATTATCAGACCATTTAGAATATAGGCATACTACGAGTAAAATCATGGAAATAATTGCCGCCGTACCAATTTGAATAAAAGGAGACACAACAAAGCCAAGTATTCTGAATAATCTTTTAGTAGTAGTACTTACTTTATCCTTTTGCAATGAACGTAGGGATTGTATTGACATAGCTATAAAAATGTAACCTAAAAACAAGATCCAATAGTTATATGAACAAAATTTAATGAAACAAAAACATATCAGTCCTAGAAAAGAAGAAGTAAAAGTCAATGCTTTATTAAATTTTACTGGATTAGGAACGAGATTGCCTAGCTGATAGGCGAAGCCTATGCCAACAATATTTAATATAGATAATTTCATTGATATTGCATAAACTACTCCCCCCAGCTCCACACACCCAGATATAAGGCTCAAAAGCAAGAAGATTATTTTTTCCACGTATACCACTCCAGTTTAAATAATTTGTCGTTTTAATATAGAGAAATATCCACCACTAACTGTAATCTGATTTTTAATACTATCAATTTGATTTAGTATATCATAAAAGCAAAATGCTCCTATTTTTTCCGATAGATCCAACTGCTTGTCCAAATCAGAAAAGTTTATAATGAAGTAGATTTCATCAGTATCTAAGTAGCGAGAAAATATTAGGATTTGATCATCGTCACTAATATAAACAACTTTAAAATGACCTTTTACTATTATATCTTCTTTATTGCGTATCATTAAAAGCTTTCTATACCAATTTAAAAGCTTATTTTCAGAATTAACTACAGACCAATCCATACATCGCCTGTTATCAGGATCATCCTTTCCTTCCATACCAATTTCGTCACCATAGTAAATCACGGGACTACCTGGAAAGAATATCTGCATAAATACAGCTTTATAAATATCGTTAGATTCAGTCAGCATAGGTGAGAATCTCGGTATATCGTGACTGCTGATAATAGTCCAGTTTTCAAGTGCTCTAACATGGGGATATATAAAATAGCAGTGCATAAGGTTATTTATAAATTCAGACAGTTTTAAACTTTTTCTTATAAAGAAAGGCTCAAAGCCCTTCCACCACACGAGATAATTTGTAACTGCATTAAGCTGGTCACCATAAAGAAATTTCCTAGAGTCTTTCCAGTTTTCACCTATGATTAGAATATCTTTTTTTAATTTGGTCATATATACCCTAATTTCCCTCAAGAACTCAAAACCAAGCTCAGGAGCAACATCAAGCCTCCAGCCGTCTATTTCATAGGATTTAACCCAGTGTGTACAGCACTCTAATAAATAGTATTTTAACTCAGGGTTTTCCAATTTAAATTGTGGCATATATCCATTACCCCACCAGCCGCTGTAGCTTGGATTATTCTCTTTCACCTCTACAGGAAATTTTTCTATAATAAACCAGTCTTTATACTTAGATTTGTCCTGATTTTTAAGGACATCCTGAAACGCCCAGAAATTAATTCCACAGTGATTTAGTACTATATCCAGAACTACTTTTATGTTCTTTTGGTGACACTCTTCTACAAGCTTTCTGAAATCAGCGGGACTACCTAATATGGGATCAATTTCAGTAAATGAGATGCAATCATACCTATGGTTACTTTTTGCATTAAACACAGGTGTTAGATATATACATGAAGCACCTATTTCTTTTATGTAGTCTAGTTTTTCACGTATTCCGTTTATATTCCCACCAAATAGCTTTTTACCATCTGGCATACTATCCCAAGGAGCGAAGGTGATTTTTTCTGTCTCGCTTGTAATATCAGCACAGCGGTTAAATGAGTCAGGAAATATATGATAAACGACTTCTGTGTGTAAGCTTTGATTTTCTGCATAGCTGTCATTTCTGTTTAATGAGAATAGTGAGTTTATATCCTTATTCATTTTTTTGTTTTTACCATAATAATAAATGCTATTATTCCCATAGATCTTTATACAGAACTTTTTTTCAAGAAGTTCATTTTGATTAATCAGCAATTTAAAATATTTGCAGCCTTTATATTTATAACATAATTCGGGTTCAACCTCAGAAACTAAATTTTCATCATTATCAAATAGTAAAATGGTAACTGTCGACACCCATTCATGATAAGATATAATCTTTAGTTCATAATCATGCTCTGATACTTTAAAAATATAGGAAGGAGTTAGATCAAACTCTATAGGAAGCAAATGCACTGTTCCTAATCTACAGATTGAATGCCAGCTTTTTGCCCCTTCTTGTGTATTATTAGGGTCTAACAACACATTCTCCCATCCGTCACCATATTTAAAGTGGTAATATAAATCACCTTCTGGTGCTTCTATTTCAACTTTAAATACTCCATCACTAATTTTTTTACAGGGCTTTGTAAAATATCGTCCCACAGATGGAAGTGCACCAAAAACCAATGAAGAAATCTTGGTGTCAGTGTATGCAACAAACTCCTTTTTAAAGTGTTTCAGCTCCATTAAAACTTCCTACCTTTCTAGCTCTTTGAGCTTAGCATTCCGATGTATAATTATCAGGGCTTTATAAGCTCACTTAATACAGATTCATCTTTGAAAATTTTACATTCATGGCTGCATGATTTCCAGTAGTTTGACTTTTCATTACTTAAAATACTTTCAATGTTATCTTTTGATGCATTTCCTAAATAAAAGATATCATCTTGGGGTTTCATTTCATCATTTAGAGCCCAGAAGCATGCTGTTACTGTACCGTCAGGTAAAATACCTATTGACTTTTTTACAGCTCTGCATTGGTGTGTATAGCTATTATGGTTCGGAAGGAGGTATTGGAAGTGAACTTCCAAAGGACTATTTTTAGATATTTTTTTAATATAATCTACTACGTTGCAGTATTCAATATGTGATGGAACAAAATCGGCATATTTTTTTCCCCTTCCTGCTGGAAAAAACCTTAGCAAGCTCCACTCATGCACACCATTTTTGACAAGCCAATTATACATTTCTGATATCTTTTTCTGGCTTATATTATCCTTTGTAATTACGGTTTGTACACCTACTCTAAAGTTATTAGCAATAAGTCTGTTTATAGAATATGAAGCATATTCATGATAGCCTACTGGTCTGAATTTATATGGTCTGAATGGAAGGTAATCTAATGTAAGCTCTACATCTCGGACTTTTCCTGCCAATTTTTTTATAACGTCATCGGTGAAAAATGAACCCGACGTGCTGATTCCTATATTTTCAGCACCTAGCTTCTCGGAAGCATACAAAATCAAATCAATATTTAGCGGATCAATCAGCACTTCTCCACCTGAAAAATCAATCTTGTACTTCCCAAAGGTAAGCTGATTAATAATTTCTATTTTTTCCTTATAGCTTAGCTCATTTTTATGGGAATAATTAATATTCTTATCCGTATTTACTTGGGTTAAATCACCAATATATTTTGCGTTTACACAACAAAATTTGCAATTCCATGAGCACAATTGTGTTAAATTCCATATTATCGATGTTTTTTCGTTAGTTACCATTTTAATCCTCCGATCATAGTTAAGTAAAATATAGTATGTGCATAAAATTTCATATGCAGTAGGGTAAGCAATGAATACATTAAGGGTATATATACTCTCATAAACTTTCAAGGACTTTACCCCAAAAGCAAGTTGTATCCGCAATTCACGTATATAACTCGCTTTTTACAAATACTTTATTATTTATACTATAATATGGTATATGTTGTCAAAGGATATCGTTCGACGGCAATCGACATAATTTTGCAGATGCTCTTTGGTGGAGCTTTGTTACTGTAACGACCGTTGGATATGGAGATATTTCTCCTATTACAGCCCAAGGCAGAATTGTTGCTGCAATTTTAATGTTAGTTGGCATTGGATTCATTGGTATGCTTACGGGTACTATCGCCACATTTTTTATAAATGTAAAGAAAACAAAAAACATACATCCACAAGAAGCTACTAGTATTGACTTAGGTGATTTGAGCAAAGAGGAATACAGTGAGGCTTTAAGATTTATTGAATTTATAAAAAGTAAACGATAGAGGTTTAGTGAATATAAAAAATGAGTATGCAATTCAAAGCATACTCATTTTTTATATTCGCTGATTATTTTGTTATTAGTGACTTGGGCAATATGGATTTGCGTGGTAATAAGAAGTACCGCTATCTACATATGAAGATGCACAAATAGTACACTTATATGCAGCACTCCAATATGTTGTAGTAACATCGCATACCATGGGAATTTTAACTCCACCTCCTAAATCAGCTGTAAAAGGGTGGCTAGAATAGCTATTGTAGGAATTGCCGCCGATTATTACATAGTTATGAGAATGTATTGCTGAAACTAAAGTTACTGAAAGAGTTAAAATAAGTACAACAATAAGTACAGATGCGATTCGTTTTCTAAACATATATTCACCTCCTTAAATATTTGTATTTGTAATTTTAACATATATGTAAATAAATATCAACTATACAAAATTAATACTTAAAAGCATTTGTGTGTAAAATATTATATTTAATGTAACTTGGTTTAACATATATAATGGCGATATAGAAATAGGGGGAGTGGGAGCACAACTATCCTTATAGGCAGGGTAGAAGGTATATATCATGCCGAATACTGCTTTAACTATTATACCAACGTACGGCTTCATATATTTACTTCTATATCATATAGCCACATCTATGACAATCTATTTCTTCATTGTCCTTTTTTCAAAAAAATCATTGACACAAATATAACGAATATTCACTTAATTCAGAATTGTGATATAATTACAAAAAGAATCATTTGCGTTACTATATAAATACCCATAAAGATTTTACATTCACTAAGATAAGAAGCGGTATTTATATTTGATAGAACACCTACATAGCCATTGACTGATGTAATTTCTTTAACGTGTTCTATATAGCAGCTCAAGAGTTTTGGAGGGAAATAAGATGAATTGTTGTTGTGAAGCTAATAGTAAACCTTTTGACAAATTAGATCCTGTTTTTGATAAATACAAAAACAAGCCCGGAAGCTTGATAAGTGTGCTTCAAGAAGCACAAGAATTATACGGCTATCTTTCAATGGAGACATTAGAGTATATTGCAAAAAATATAGGAGTTGAAGCCTCAAAGGTACATGGGGTTGCGACCTTTTATACCCAGTTCAGGCTTAAGCCTGTGGGTAAATACCTTATTATGCTGTGCAAGGGTACTGCCTGTCATGTTAACGGTGCAAATCTCATTGAGGAAGCAATATGTGAGGAGCTTAGTATTCGTGAAGGAGAAACAACAGAGGATAAGCTGTTTACCCTCAACAACGTGGCATGTCTCGGCTGTTGCAGCTTATCACCTGTAATGATGATAAACGGAGAAACCTTTGGAAAGCTGACTTCTGCAAAAACAAAGGAAATACTAAGAGAGCTTAAGGAAAGACAAAGCAGTGATCAGGAGGTGGATACCTTATGAAGCTTATTATAGGTCAGGGAAGCTGTGGCAATGCAGCAGGGGCAAACAAGGTCTATGAGGCGGCAAAGCAGTATATAAAGCAGAATAGCTTGGATATAGATCTGACATCTACAGGCTGTATCGGAATGTGTTATCTGGAGCCAATCGTGGAAACTGTTGCAGACAATGGAGAAAAGCATACTTATGTAAAGGTTACAGAAGCTTTAATCGCTGATATTATAAACAGCTTGATACGGAATACTGTGCTGGAGCATATAAGCATGTCCCAAGAGGATAAGCTCATACTAAGCAAGCAGACTCGTATAGTTCTGCGAAACTGCGGTAATATCAACCCAGAGGATATTGAACAGTACATAGCAAAAGGCGGCTACAAAGCCATAGAAAAATGTCTGAGACAGATGACCCCAAAGCAGGTAATTGACGAGGTAAAGACTTCAAACCTGCGGGGCAGAGGGGGGGCAGGCTTTCCTACATGGTTTAAGTGGGATGCGGCACGCAGATCTCAAAGCGAATCAAAGTATATGGTTTGCAACGCTGACGAAGGGGATCCCGGTGCATTTATGGATCGAAGCGTACTGGAGGGTGATCCTCACAGCATTATTGAAGGGATGATGATAGGTGCATACGCTATTGGCGCATCAGAGGGAGTAATATATGTGAGGGCAGAGTACCCTCTTGCTATTGCAAGGCTGAAAATTGCAATTGAACAAGCAGTACAAAGGGGATTTTTAGGCAGGAACATACTAGGGACAAGCTTTAGCTTTGATATGAGAATAAAGGTGGGGGCTGGTGCTTTCGTATGCGGAGAGGAGACGGCATTAATAGCTTCTATGGAAGGAGAGAGAGGAATGCCAAGGCTTAAGCCTCCTTTTCCAGCCCAAAAAGGCTACTGGCAGCAGCCTACAAATATAAATAACGTTGAGACCTTTGCAAATATACCTTGGATTATTAATAATGGAGGAAGTGAATACGCCCAAATAGGCACAGATAAGAGCAAGGGTACAAAGGTTTTTGCACTGACAGGCAAGATAAAAAAAGGCGGATTGGTAGAAGTACCAATGGGCATAAGCCTTAGAGATATTATATTCGATATCGGAGATGGGATAGTAAAGGATAAGCAGTTTAAGGCGGTACAGATGGGAGGCCCCTCCGGCGGCTGTATCCCTGTGGAGCTGCTAAATACCATAGTTGACTATGAGTCCATAAACAAGACAGGCGCAATAATGGGCTCCGGCGGTATGGTAGTAATGGATGAAACAACATGCATGGTAGAGATGGCACGGTATTTTCTCGACTTTACACAAAAAGAATCCTGCGGCAAGTGTATACATTGCAGACTAGGCACAAAAAGGATGCTTGAAATATTGGAAAGAATATGCGGCGGCGAGGGGAAAGAGGGAGATATAGAGCTTTTAGAGGAACTGGCAAACAAAATCAAAGAAAGCTCCTTATGCGGCTTGGGTATGACTGCTCCCAACCCTGTTCTTAGTACTCTGCGATATTTCCGCAAGGAGTATGAACAGCATATATATGATAAAAAATGTACGGCAAAGCAATGCAAGAGTCTATTAGCTTATACCATAAGCAAGGACTCATGTACAGGCTGTACTCTATGTTCGAGAAAATGTCCCACAGGTGCGATTTCTGCTGAGCGAAAGGCTGTTCACTCAATAGATAAAGAAAAATGCATAAAATGTGGAAAATGCTTTGAAGCATGTAATTTCAATGCTGTGTTAGTGTGATTGGAGGGAAAATTTGTGGCGAAACTAAGATTAAATATAAATGGCATGGAGGTAACAGGCTTTGCAGGACAAACCATACTTCAAATTGCAGAAGAAAGCGGAATAGAGATTCCTACACTTTGTCATGATGAAAGGGTGAATGCATACGGAGCTTGCGGCTTGTGTATTGTGGAGGTTGAAGGCATACCCAAGCTGCTGCGATCCTGTGCTACAGAAATAACTGATGGAATGATAATAAAAACAAACACCGAAAGGGTGAGAGCTTCCAGAAAGCTGGCTTTGGAGCTGCTGCTTTCGGATCACGTGGGCGACTGCCGTCCCCCCTGTGTACTGTCCTGTCCCGGACACACTGACTGTCAGGGCTATGTAGGACTGATAGCCAATAAGGAATATGGAGCGGCACTTGAGCTTATCAAGGAACAGCTTCCATTGCCCGCAAGCATAGGCAGAATATGCCCCCATCCCTGTGAGGATGCTTGCAGAAGACGGCTTGTGGAAGAGCCTGTTTCGATTGCATCCCTGAAAAGCTTTGTAGCAGACTTGGACTTAAAAAATCCAGAGGTGTTTATACCAGAGCTGAAACCGCCGACAAATAAAAAAGTCGGCATAATAGGCGGAGGTCCTGGAGGACTAAGCTGTGCCTATTTTCTTGCCAGAGAGGGGCATAAGGTTACTATCTACGATGCAATGCCCCAAATGGGGGGAATGCTGAGATACGGCATACCCGAATACAGACTTCCGAAAAATATACTGGATAAGGAAATAAGTATAATAGAAAAAATGGGTGTAAAACTTATCAACAATGTACGTATCGGCAAGGATGTTACACTGGATTTTATCAGAAACCGATATGATGCTGTATATGTAGCCATAGGAGCATGGAGAAGCTCCAAAATGGGCTGTGCAGGTGAAACAGCCAAGGGAGTTATAGGCAGTACCAGCTTTCTTAAAAAGGTCTCTCTTAATGAGAGAATCAAAATAGGAAGCAGAGTAGCAGTGGTGGGAGGCGGAAATACCGCTATGGATGCCTGCCGTACAGCAGTAAGACTGGGAGCCAAGGAAGTATATCTACTGTACAGAAGGACTGAGGAGGAAATGCCTGCCGAGGCAATAGAAATAAAGGAAGCCAGAGAAGAAGGAGTAATCTTCAAGTTTCTTGTAGCTCCTATAGAAATAGTGGAAGCTGACGGAAAAGCCGCAGCTATCAGACTGCAAAAAATGCAATCCGGTGCACCCGATAAAAGCGGCAGAAGGTCTTCAATACCAATAGAGGGCGAGGAAGAAATACTGCCGGTTGATACAGTAATCTCTGCCATTGGTCAGATCCCCAATATAGATGGTCTTGAGGATTTGAAGCTTACTAGAAGAGGTACAATCAGGGCTGATGAAAACACCTTTGCTACAAGTATTTCCGGAATATTTGCCGGCGGTGATGTAATCAACAAAGGGGCAAGCATAGCAATAAAGGCAATAGGCGATGCCAAAAAAGCCGCCGCCTCCATATGCAGCTATCTGGCTGGAAAGCACATGGATCATAAAAAGCCTTACTTTGTTGAACGCAAGGATCTTACAGCGGAAAGCTACAAAGATAAGCCGAGAGTGCCAAGGGTGCATGTAGAGCATCTAAGTGCTGAGGAGAGAAAGGATAATTTTCATGAGATAAATTTTGGTCTTAGTGAGGAAGCGGCAGTAAAGGAAGCAAAAAGATGTCTTGAGTGCGGCTGTCACGATGTTTTTGAATGCAAGCTGATTGCTATGGCAAACCAATATGATGTCAACCCCCAAAGAATAGCAGGAGAGGCGCATAAAAGAGAGTTTGAGGATAACCACCCCTATGTATTAAGAAACCCTGACAAATGCATACTTTGCGGCTTATGTGTAAGGATGTGCGACGAGGTTATGGGCATAGCAGCTCTGGGACTTACCGAGCGTGGCTTTGACAGCATAGTAAAGCCATCTCTTAACCGACCTCTGATGGAAACAGGCTGTATCTGCTGTGGTCAGTGCGTAAGCGTATGCCCCACAGGAGCTTTGCAGGAAAGATTGAATATAGAAAAGTCAGTTCCTCTGGAGCTGGACAATACCCATACAGTATGTTCACTATGCAGTATCGGCTGTAATGTAAACCTTAAGACAAAGGGAAGTATGCTTGTGCGTTCAATGCCTGTAAATGATAACAGGGTTGATGATGCACTGCTTTGCGTTAAAGGAAGATTCGGCATAGATGTTACAGTAAAAGGAACAAGGCTCAGAAAGCCTTTGATCAGAAGAAGCGGGGTACTGGTGGAAGCCTCCTTTGAAGATGCCTTGGTATATATAGGCAAAAAGATACAAAGCCTTACCTCCATATACGGCAATGAGAGTATAGGAGTCAGCGTATCAGACAGCTATACCAACGAGGAGATTTTCCTTGCCAGAAAGCTTGCCGCAGAAGCTATAAAAACAAACAAAATATACTGTTTAAATGGGATGCATTCAGGCTTAATGGATGTATTAGGCTATGATGCCTCTACCAATGCCTTGGAGGAGCTGAAATCAACAGACACCATAATACTCGTAGGCTCGGATATCTTAAAGGAGCATGTTATTGTGGGCTTGAAGGTAAAGCAGGCAATTAAAAAAGGTGCCAAGCTTATAACAATAAATTCCAGAGAAACAGTCATAGACAAATACGCACATATAAGCTTAAAAACTGATAAAATCAGTATACTAAAGGAAATCACAAAGCATCTGCTAAATATGAACTGTACTGCTCATAAAAACGTCTCCGGCTTGGAAAAGCTGAAAGCTTCACTAACAGAAGTGGAAGTCAGCAGAGAAGCGGCAGAAATAGCAGAGCTGTATACAAAATCCAAAAAGGCTATGATAGTATTTGCACAAAACAACCTATCGGCTCATGCTGTTAGTATGCTTGCAAATATGGCTGTCATATCAGGGCATATTGGGAAGCCAAGAAGCGGCATAATACAGCTAAAATCAAACAGCAACAGTCAGGGACTTGTTGATATGGGCGTAAGCACAGAAAGCAGTGAGCTGCTTGAGGCCATCGAGTCTGGAGCAGTAAAGGGAATGCTTATATTTGGCGAGGATGTTGAAGGTATTGACCTTGACAAGCTGGACTTTCTGATGGTGCAGGACACTCACCTGACCAAAACCGCAGAGCAGGCTGACGTAGTACTGCCAGCCATAGGCTTTGCGGAATCCCGAGGTACTATAACAAGCACCGAAAGAAGGATACAGCAGCTTAGAAAAGCTATTGCGCCAATATCCGGCATAGAGAACTGGGATATACTGATGAAGCTGTGCACAGCCTTTGGCTTGAAAATGAGCTTTAACAGTCCCGAAGAAATATTTGTACAGATATCCAAGGAAATACCTCTGTACAAAAATGCAGTATCCTATATAGGCTCAAGCTTGTTCTGGCCAATAGGCGGAAGTCCCGTACTATATGAGGAAGGCTTTGCCACTGAAAGCGGCTGTGCTGTCCTAAAGCCGGCAGGAGATGGGGAATTGTTTATAAGCAAAACAAATACCAATCACCTTGTTAATGATCTGACAGAAAGGTTAAAGAAGCAGGGGATCATAAAATAAGCATATTGCTGTATATAAAAATGGATGAAGCTAAGGAAAAGCCTCATCCATTTTTAATATAAGCCGGATTAATCCTTGTAATTTGCTAATGCGTGATTAGCCATCTCTATAGCATGATCAACAGCACCTAGAGTATGCTCTATATGCTGTTTGTTTTCAAATTTCTCTACTGAGCCGACTGCTTCATTAAGTATTTCCATGCAGTTTATTAATCTGTTATATACATCCTGAACGCTTTGCTTTCCATTTCTTTTTTCCATTTTTGAACCTCCTGATATTTTATTATTTGATACAGTATTATATATGGAAGCAACCATAAAACTTAACTTATTCATGAGTAGCTATTGCTTCCATTCTAGTTTTTTAGCTTGGAATAGACTAAGTTTTAAGCTAAAAATACCTTTTGTTAAGAGCTGCTAATCTTTTGTAAGAAACAACTGGAAAAATACAATTTTGAAGTTGTTTCTCTATAGTATCCATCATTCACTGAAAAAAATACTATATAAATCTGCTGTTATGTCTTGCTGTGCTAAATCTGAATAATAGACTTAAACATTGGATAAACTTTTAGAACTGATAAAATCTCATAAAAGGAGTGTTTGCACATGAATAACTTTGAGCCTGTAGATTTTGAAGCAGTACTGGAAAGCATAGAAGAACAAGTAAACGATTTGGTGGAATTTGATGATATAAGATCTGTAGGCGGAAACTTTAACACCAGAGGCATGTCCTTTAAAGCAAAGGATAATCCCAACAAAACAGGAACAATAATAGTAGGACAAGACGAAGGGGAAATCGCCGTAGATATAAGCCTATTGGATGGAGCTATCAGAAGCTTTGTATTGCAAAATGAGGAAGACGAGGATGGAATAAACGAGATCACCGAATGGTTTGAGGAAAACTATAGTTAGTAGATGGCTTAGTATATCAGTAAATGAGGTTGTCTTTGAATAACTTTTAAGTTATTCAGAGTACAGCCCTTTTTGTGCCTAAAATTTATACTTGTATACATCAGTCATTGTTACAATGATATCTCAAGTAAGCTAAAATATTTCCAAAGGTGAACTAATATTTCAAAGGGTATTAGTTCACCTTTTTATATGGTAAAATGTGATAAGATATATATAGTTTAATATAAAAAATACATATATCGAAGGGGTTGATAGTATGAAGCTTACAGGGGAAAAAATATATCTCAGACTGCTGGAGGAATCAGACGCAGAGGCAATGCTAAAGCTGCATGTTAAAAACAGAGAGTTTTTTAAAGACTATAGTCCCAAAAAGGACGATGATTTTTATACGCTTGATAACCACCTTACGGCTATAAAAACCTCAATAGAAAAAACCAAACAAGGTTTAAGATACTCCTTTGGTATTTTTCTGATAGAAAATGATATGCTGATAGGAAACATTACCTTGGCGGAAATACTAAGATGGGCGATGCAAAGCTGCTTTGTAGGCTACTATCTGGACAAGGAGCACAATGGTAAGGGCTACATGTCAGAAGCAATAAAGCTTATAGTAGAATACGGCTTCAAGGAGCTGAAGCTTCACCGCATAGAAGCAGGAGTTATGCCCCACAATATAGGCTCCATCAGAGTATTAGAAAAAGCAGGCTTTGTAAAAGAGGGCATAGCAAGAAAAAATGTAGAAATAAACGGCAAATGGGAGGATCATCAGGTATTGGCTATTATTAATGAGGATTATGATAGATAAAATTTTGAAGTTGTTTCTCTATAATATAGTATAGCAAATGAGTATAAGAGAATGGTATTTAACCATCATTTTATATAAAAATATAGATTATATCATTAAAATATATTAAAATATAATAAAACCATATAAAAGCGTTTAAAAACCATACAAATGTATATAATTATAATTAATATAGTAATTAACTATAAAGGAGAATTAACATGGAGCGGGTATTATCAGAACAAGTATTTAAACCGGGGTCTTTTCCTGAATATACTTACGTATCTAGGATATCCCCCGAACTAAAAGTCGAATATGAGATTCGATTAAAGCAGGCTTTAAAAATAGCTGGCTGTCTGACCTCCATTATCGGACCTTCTAAAATGGGGAAGACTGTTTTATGTGAGAAGGTTATCGACCTAGATAAGCTTGTTGAAGTATCAGGAGGTGACTTTACTACTAATGCTGATTTTTGGAAGGTATTAGCTGTAAAGGTTGGTCTCTCTATTGAAGGAGAGTACGGAGAGTATCAACAATATGATAGCAATAGTCGAAAGAAGCAATTAAACAAGACTGAAAAGTTTATTATAAGTAAGGATATAGTAATCAACTATTTTAAAGAAAATGGGTTAGTACTTGTAATAGATGATTTTCATTATGCACCTGAAGAAGTTCAGGTATATATTGCACAGCAGCTTAAGGATGCAATAAGAAAAGAATTTAAAGCCATTGTTATAACATTGCCGCATAGAGCCGACGATGCAATAAGAAAGAATGCTGATCTGACTGGAAGACTAAGCTTAATAAATATAGAACCTTGGGATAAGGGAGAATTAAAGCAGATCGCAATAAAAGGATTCAATAAGCTTAATGTAAATATAACGGATGATATTGCTTTAAAGGTAGCAACGGAAAGTCTGACATCTCCTCAATTAATGCAATATATTTGTTTGAGCTTATGTACACTATTAGGTATAGATGATGAAAGCTCACAAAAAGAAATTGATGAAACAAGGCTGGAAGATAGTTACAGATTCACTACTATTAATTTTGAATATAAGGATGTAATTAAGGTACTAAAAGAAGGACCTAATCCAAGAGGCAAGCCAAGAAAAATATATAACATCAATGAAAATGAAGCTTTAGATGTATATGGATTGATAATAAAAGCATTAGCAGAAAACCCACCCTTAGTAGGGCTGAGTCTGGATGAATTAATAAATAGGATAGATAGATTAACAAAGGCTTCTAAAGAAAAACTGGATAAGAAAAAGGTAAAAGACTCATTAAACCAACTTCAAAGTATTATTAAAGAAAAAGAAGCTATTTATCAAGTTTTCGAGTGGAAGGATAATATGCTGTATATACTAGATCCATTGTTTTTATTCTATCTTAGATGGGGAGTACACTAAGCGGTTTTGGAGGGCATATGTTAAATATTAAAGTAAATATAGAAAGTGCATTAGTAAAGCTTCAAGAACGATTAGATATATTAGAGAAATTTAGGGAACAAGGTAATATTGACAGCCATACTTTTATTAACATAAGAGCAGATATAGAAAATTTGCTTAATGAAATAATGGAAGATAAGGCTGTTTCTATTGAATTCAACTCGGAAACATTGGTCATGGAAAATACTTTTTCAAGTATAAATACAAAGCAAAATATATCAAAAGCAGCAGAGAGAGGTATAAACTTTTTGAAGAGATTGATTTGGCAAATTTCTAATAGCCAAAATTCAAGCAATAACGCAAATAATAGCGAGTTTACACTAGATGCTGCTAAATTGATTATAAGAAAGATTTTAAATAATTTTTACAAGCATATTGATGTTATGTATAACAGTAATGTCCATGGCAATGGGAAAATTCTAAAAGAGAACTTGGATAAAATAAAAATAGGTAATGAATATGATGTCCAAAGAATATTATATGCGCTTATCAAGCCAATATTTCCGCTGGCAAGAGTTGAGGTATCAGATAATACTGGTTATAGCATGATTAGATATGATATTATTATAGAACAATATAACATGATAATCGAAGTTAAATGTACAAGAGATAAATGACAGAAAAGAAGCTTACAGAGGAGCTGGGAGCTGATGCATATCATTACCAATACTCAAATATATTCTTTTTCATATATGATAAAGAGAAAATTATTAAAAATGCAGATGCATTTATACAAGTTTACTCTGGGGACGGAAGCAGTAAGCACATAGAATCAGTTGTTATACAGCCTATTGTGCTATAACATAAGCGTTAGCACTTTAATATGACATACACTTGTCAAATTAAAGTGCTATAATTATTTTATATTCCTATATGAATACCGAGAAAGATTTTGCATTTACTGAGATGAGAAGAGGTATTTATATTTAATATAGCACGTACATAGCGATTGCTGATGTAATTTCTTTAACGTGTTCTATATAGATAACTGTATGCTAAAACACACAAATCTTATCAATAAAAGGTGATTATCATGCAATACATAGAAGCAAAACAAATACTATCAGCCTGGTCAAACGGAGAGGGCTGGTTTGGCAGCAACTATAATATGAATATCTATAAAGGCTGCTGTCATGGCTGTATATACTGCGATTCAAGAAGCGACTGCTACAAGGTAGACAACTTTGATGAAGTCAGAGCCAAGCAAAACGTGCTGTTACTGCTGGAAAAGGAGCTAAAGTCCAAAAGGAAAAAGGGAATAGTAGGGACAGGTGCCATGACTGATCCCTATAACCCCTTTGAAGAAAA
Organism: uncultured Clostridia bacterium; assembly: GCA_937930535.1. GTDB lineage: Bacteria > Bacillota > Clostridia > Lutisporales > Lutisporaceae > CALGKJ01. The sequence continues at coordinate 13,172 of CALGKJ010000031.1, read as the reverse complement.
GCACAAGCTTACCAGAGGGGCTCTTGAGCTTATCAGAAAATATGGCTTTGGAGCAAATCTGCTTACAAAATCAGACTTGGTAGTTAGGGATATAGATATACTTCAAAGAATAAAAGAGCATTCACCAGCAATGGTTAAGCTTACAATAACAACCTTTGAGGATGAGCTGTGCAAAAAGATAGAACCCCATGTTGCCGTAACCTCAAAACGCTTGGCAGCCATAAAGCAGATATCACAGGCAGGTATATTTACAGGGGTGCTTATTCATCCTATATTGCCTTTTATCAACGATACGGAGGAAAATATCAGGCTTATTGTAAGAGCTGCTGCCGAGAATGGAGCTAAGTTTGTTAATCCCTTTTTTGGAGTAACCCTCAGACAAAATCAGAGGGTATACTACTATCAGCAATTGGACAGGTTGTTTCCGGGGTTAAAGCAGAGATATATCAACCAGTATGGAGACAGCTATGTTTGTAATTCCATAAATCAGGAAAGCTTGTGGAAGGTATTGAAAGCAGAATGTGAAAAGTATGGCTTAATATACAAAATGTCGGATATCAGACAAGCATCAAAAAGTGACTATGAAAATATGCAGCTTTCATTTTTTTAACTTTGCGTGGGTTCTTATCACACGGTTCTATACATATAAATTCTGTGCAACAATAGCCTTAAATATCATCAATATGATATAGTTTTATTATGATATTCTTCTAGGAGGAAAAGGATTTTATGAAATACAAGATTATAAACAAACAGCAGAACAGCAAGATGTGCTTGATATGCGGAATGGAAAACGCTTTTGGACTTAAGACATCATTTTACGAGCTGGAAAGTGGAGAGCTGGTTGCCATATGCAAAACAACTGACGAGCATCAAAGCTATCCCGGCAGACTCCACGGCGGAATAACAGGTGCATTGCTGGACGAAACAATCGGCAGAGCCATTATGATAAAGTATAAGGAAATATGGGGAGTTACCATAGAGCTTAATGTAAGCTATAAAAAGCCCATCCCGTTAAATGCAGAGCTTAAAATAGTAGGGAGAATAACCAAGGATACCAGCAGGATATTTGAAGGAACAGGAGAGCTGATACTGCCAAACGGTGATATTGCGGCGACAGCACATGGAAGATATATAAAGATGACTTTGGATAAAATATCAGGCACAGATGAAAAAGAGTTGGACTGGCAGGTAATACGATTACCAGAAGAGCCAGTAGAAATAGACTTATAAGGAGGGAGTTTGTGCAAACTGGAATAGCACTGGCAGTCCTACTGGCAGCAGGTCTGCTGTTGGGAAAGCTGCGGCACTGTTATATGCGGCGGAAGTGCTATTGTTGCCTTCGGTACTATGCTTTGGGGGATTTGCATAGTACCTGAATTTTTTAGTTACTGGCATTTAACAATCAACACCAGAATTTTTCAGCCTATAAACTACCATATGATAAACCCTGTCGCTAAAAAATCCATTATCGTCAACTCTATCTACCTCAGCGAAACTGCACTTTTCCAAAAGCTTATTGGACTTCAAGTTGCTTTCTTCTGTATAGGCATCTATAAAGCTAAGCTTCAGCACCTTAAAGCTGTAGTCAACTACCTTTAATAAAGCTTCCTTCATAAAGCCTTTACCCTGATACTCTGGAATGATTCCATACCCCAGCTCTCCGCTAGTATGATCACTGCTAAAGTTCCAGACACTAATAGAGCCTATTACCCTTCCTGATATCTTATGTACAATAGCCCATATAATCCATTTGTTTTCATCAATGCCTTTATTCATCTTATCAATATAAGCTAGTGTTTCCTCAGTTGTTTCGTCCAGCTTTGAGTCAGTATATTCAATCATACGAGGATTATTTCTCATTTGAAACAAATCAAAGACGTCATTATGATTCATCCTTCTTAATAGAAGATTTTGTGTTTCAAGATTGGGAAAGGGAGTAAAGTTAATCATATTGTTACCTGCTTTCTTTATAGTTTATACAGATGGTGGCGAACGCTTGTTCTGGGAATATTATATTTAATATTTTACTGTAAGTCAATGTAAAGTTGCTAGGCTATAGGATTGATTGGATTTTTATAAACTATCTTACAAAAAACATTTATTAGAAGTTAGTGTAAAAGAAACCATCAATAATATATAAAGTTAATAAAATTCAAATCCATTAGTTTGTTAGGCTAATACACATTATTTGTAGTGGGAATTAGCCTGTTTCATATTGTAAGCGTTTCTTATATACTATACGCAAAATCACAATATTAACTGTAGAATTTTAATACAATGCAAAATAATTTTACATAACGTGAATAATAATGCCGAATGTATGCATATAATGTTTAATAGGCGTAATATTATATTGCGTAAATCGAAACGAGGTGCTATAATTATGTTTATGAAGCATTTAACTATAATAACAAGAGATGAAAGGGTGATTCCTGTGGATATTAATAAAGTAACTGTTGGCGGTTTTAAAAATATAAAAAAAGTGGAGATAGAGCTTGGAAATATACTTTCCCTTGTTTCTTTAAATAGCTATGGTAAATCTAATGTGTTAAGTGCTATAGATTTTGGTATTGATTTTATTAGATATGATGAAATGGTTAAAAAGCATATGATGTCATGGACTAAAGGTGTGCCGTTGAATAAACAGATGGCATCAGAGGATTATTTTATTCAACTTGAGATGTCAACTGTAATAGAGGAAAAAAGGTATAAAGCTATTTATGGATACCAGTTTAGATGGTTAAGAGACGATGATACTGGAGCACGTATAGTTGGAGAATGGCTAAAGATTAAACTAGATGAAAAAAACCAAAAGTATAATAGCTATATTATCCGCACTGAGGATGAAGCATATTATAGAACATCTGAAAGTGGAAGATGTAGTAATAAGACTAATATTGAGTCAAATGAACTCATTATAAATAAACTAAAGGCATTTGATTTTCTTTACTATTTTGAAATGATCAAAAGGATTAATAATATTAGCATGTACATAGAAAGACATTTAGATGCCAGCTCATCATATGATCCAGAGTCTTTTATCCGAACGGATATGGAAGTATTGCATATGGATAATAACGTAAATATACCTAGGACTATTTTTCACTTAAAGAAGCAATTTCCTGATAAATATGAGCTATTAATAAATTCATTTACACTGCTTTTTCCACAAATAACTGATATCATAGTTGAAAAATTAGAAAGAAAAAATATCATTGAAGCCAATCTGCCTAATGATATACCCCTTAGAATAGATAATCAGCTATACTTCTTATATGTAATAGATAGTAATATTAATCAGCCAATAAGCTTTGAAAGCATTTCTGATGGAGCGAAAAGAGTATTTTTAGTTTTGACGAGTATATTGCTTGCAGATATTAACGGATACGCTATTGTTGCAATTGAAGAACCGGAGAACTCAATACACCCTAGTTTGCTGCAAAAATATCTTAGAGTATTATCGCAATTTATTGTAAATTGTAAAGTGATTGTTACCAGTCATTCGCCATATATTATACAATATTTAGAACCTCATAATGTTTATGTTGGTATACCTCACTCAAATGGAATTGCAAAGTTTTCTCGTATACGCCAATCTGCTCAAAAGACAATTATTAGTGATGCGAGCAGTCTTGGAATGTCCGTAGGCGACTATATTTTCGAGTTGCTAAGCGGCACGGATGAAGATCTTTCAGCACTTGAGCACTACTTGGAGGAACCTAGATATGAATAAAGGGGTAGTAATTTTTATTGAGGGAGACACTGAAAAGGAAATTTACGATAAATTTATAGACAAGTTACATTCTATGTGTCCTAACAAGAGATTTTCAATAGATAAACTAATAATACGAAATCTAAAGGGTATTGGAAATTATAAGAATAGAGCTATTAGAGTTTTTACAAAAGAAATCATACCCAAAAACCCTGATGTAGAGTTTGATATATTTTTATGCTATGATACAGATGTTTTTGAATTTTCATCTAAACCTCCAGTTGATTGGAAAGATGTAGAAAAAGCATTAAAAGAAGCAGGTGCAAAAAACATAGTGCATGTACAGGCTAAACGTTCTATAGAAGATTGGATTCTTAACGATTTACAAGGCATATTTAAGTATCTGAAACTATCTGATAATGTAAATTTCCATGGTAGCAATGGAGCGGACAAGCTAAAAAACTTATTTGGAAAAGTTAATAAGCCCTATGTAAAGGGAGCTAGTATAAAAGGATTTGCTGATTCATTAGATATAGAAAAAGTAATGTGTTCTAGGTCTGCGTGTACTCAATTAAAATTATTATGTGTAAAATTAGGCATAAAGTGTAAAAAATCATAACAGCTCAAAACTGGTGTTTCTTGCTAAACACATCGTTAATGCGTAGTATGGCTCCAGCAATAGATTATACTATAGTAGTATTGCAAAGATACAGAAACTGTAATAAAATAGAAATAAGAAAAACTACTATAAAGAGGTAGAACAAAATGAGAAAGCCCATTTAATACACCACATATTGCATATTATTAAAAACCTTTTGATATAGCGAAGGGTTTTTTGTCATGCGTTTTTGGAGGTGTATTAAATTGAATAAAAACAGAAATGTATACTTGATGTATCTGATAGTGTTTTTACAGGGCTTTGTTTTTTATGGACCTATTGCGGCCATATACAGGCAGGCAAGGGGTCTTTCTATGTATAACATATTTATTATTGAGTCAATTTCATGGACATTGATGATATTATTGGAAATTCCCTGGGGTTGGTTCGCAGATCGGTTCGGGTACAAAAAAACCATAGTTATTTCAAACTTTATATTCTATTTATCCAAGATAGTATTTTACAAGGCATACTCTTTTGGAATGTTTTTATCTGAAAGAATTTTATTGTCCGTAGCACTGGCAGGGCTGTCAGGATGTGATATGGCATTGCTTTACTCATCAATTGACGGTAAGGAGTCAGAAAAGGTATTTGGGAGATATAGTGCTTTTTCCACTGGCGGATTTTTGATTGCCTCCCTGCTCTATACCTTTATTATTGGTGTTTCTATGGATGCAGCCAGCTTTTTAACTATTATACCCTATGGTATGGCAGCGATATTATGTTTATTTCTAAAGGATACTCCAGTAAATAAGGAAAGCAGACCAAAGCTGCGAAGCAGTATACTGCTGGTATTAAAAAACAAATCCATCATACTGCTTGTTCTGTCTGTGGCACTAGCAAGAGAGGTAGTTCAGGCGATAACGGTATTTCTTAACCAAGTGCAGTATACAAGAAGCGGTATAGATATAAAATACTTCGGCATATTAATAGCTGTTGTCCAGCTAGTACGCCTATGCTCGGCAAAGTCATATCAACTAAGCAATAGATTCGGTAAGTACAAAAGTATCCTGAGTTTGTATTTAATGATAACTACAGGCTGTATCCTGCTGGTATTTACAAAGCATCCTATACTTAGTATTTGCTGTGTTATGCTGATTTCTGCAAGTATGTCACTAATAGAGCCTATGGCTATGGATATACAAAATAAAGCTATTCACACAAAAGACAGGGCTACAATATTATCAATATATTCAATGCTTGGAAGCCTATCGGCGGCTGTGCTAAACCCAGTTATAGGAGGAGCGGCAGATATATCAATTGAAACAGCATTTAAGGCATGTATTGTTATTTGTATCCTAGCATGTTGTTTGCTCGTGTTTTCTCACAAAAGGCATATATGTAAATCTTTTTAGTGGCAAGCAACTATAGAACGATATTCACTGAATTTAGGAGATAAAGGGAAGCAACCATAAAACTTAATTTATTTATGGGCTAGTTATAGCACCCCTTCTAGGTTTTTAGCTTGGTATAATTTAAGTTTTAAGCTAAAAACCCTATATTTGCTGAGTATAAGAAAGTTAATCTGCAAAGAGGAGGGAGAAAATGAATATACTGATTGTTGATGATGAAAGATTAATTGTGAAGGGATTAACTCAAAGCTTGGAGCAAAATGGATATACTGTATATGCAGCCTTTGATGGAAAGCAAGCTCTAAACATGATATCCACGGAGAAGATTGATTTTATTCTTTTAGATATAATGCTGCCTGAAATAGATGGTATCACAGTATGTAAAAAAGTTAGAGAAAAGAAGGATATACCCATTATTATGCTGACTGCAAAAGACGATTATATTGATAAAGTATTGGGACTTGAATTTGGAGCTGATGATTATGTTACTAAGCCTTTTCATACAAGAGAGCTGATTGCAAGAATCAATGCAGTATATAGAAGATATACAAATAAAAAATCAGAAGAAGAATTAATAGTATTTGACAATATTTCACTAGATATCTCTAAAAGGATACTTATAAAAGAAGGAATAGAAATAGAGCTGACAGCAAAGGAATTTGATTTGCTGCAGACTCTTATTGCAGCTCCTGGAAGAGTATTTACAAGAGAGAAGTTATTTGAATTAGTATGGAATGACTTTATATTTGACACACGAACTGTAGATGTACATATAAGCAACTTAAGAGAGAAATTGGAGGATGTCCCTTCAAACCCTAAATATATAAAAACCAAATGGGGAGTAGGTTATTTTTTTAGAAGGGATAGCAAATAATGTTCAAAAAAATAAGCTTAACAATGGCAATTGTATATGGCTTGTCCTTTATACTTACGATAATTGCTTTAGATGCAGTCATATTGCTTGCATATAAAAACAACCAGATTGCAAAGAATGAGTCAAAAGTAGTTTGGTTTGCAAATATCATGGCAAATATCGCCAAAAATAACTTTGATAACACGATGAACTTAAATAATGAAATAAGAAAGAATAGCATTAATACCCAAAATCGGGTCTTAATTCTGGATTTGAACGAAAAAGTGTTAGCTGATTCTATGAGCGCATACTATGGAAAGCATGTATCCAATCAGCAAACAAAAAATAGTCTTATTAAAGGGTCAGAGTCATTCGGGTATTACTTATCTGATGGAAAAAGAGTAATGATGTGTTCGGTACCAATTATAATAGGAAAAAAGATAGTTGGAGCAGCTCTAATTTCTACATATATAGAGGACATCTATAAAGATGTAGATGATCTTAGGAATCAAGTGATACTAATATCTTCAATAGCAGTTTTTTTCATTATCATTTTATCTTTATTTATAGGAAGAAAAATATCAAGACCTATAGTAGAGCTTACCCAGGCATCTGCTGAAATACTTGCTGGAAGATTAGATACTAAAGTTGATATAAAAAGGCAGGACGAAATTGGTTTGCTTGCAGAAACCTTCAATGAAATGAGTGCTGAAATATTTAAAATTGATACAAATAGAAGAAGATTTATTAGTGACGTTTCCCACGAGTTAAAAACACCTCTTACATCCATAAAAGTCCTTATAGAATCACTTATAGAAAGCAATAGCAATGTTGATCTGTACAAAGAATATCTAGTCGACATAAATAATGAAATTGACAGGTTGACTATTCTTGTTAAATCTTTACTAACAGTTACTAAGTTTGAAGAATTTGAGATAAAAAAGGAAAGCATAAACTTGTATGATGAGGTTGATTTAGTAATCAGGCTCTTAAATCCATTACTTAGTGAGAAAAAAATGAAGCTAAGCAATAATTGCAGCAGCGAACTTACTATCGAAGCAGATAAAAACATGTTTCGGGAAATACTGATTAATTTAATAGATAATAGTATAAAATATGGCAAGGAAAAGGGATATATAGAAGTAAGCTGCAAGAAAGGCAAGCTTGTAGAATTAAGTATTAAAGATAATGGCTGCGGGATCTTACAAAGTGAGCTGCCGCATATATTTGATATGTTTTATAGAGTTGATAAATCAAGAAACAGGAATACTGGCGGCAGTGGTATTGGATTGTATATCGTATACAATATTATAAAGCTTCATAAATGGGATATCCGAGTAACAAGTGAGAAGGGACAAGGTACGGAATTTATAATTATGATAAGATAAGTGGTATCGATTTACAGAGACTGTAATAAATTCGGTTGATAAGATATAAAAAGTTTAGTCCTAGTAATCTCCCCTAATGGCATTCTGCCATATAATAAGAATTACTAGGACTAAACTTACATCAAATCCTTTTGCCTTTTACTCTCTTAGCCAAGCATCATATTTATTTTGCAGTTTTTGGAGCTCGGCTTCTAGTTGAGCATCTGTATACTTGTTATCAGCGAAAATTATTTCTAATATATCTTTTTTAAACATGTAATAAAGAATCATTACTTTTTCGCTCATTTCAGTTGACAGATTACGATTTCCCGCTTTGATATCTTCAATAGCAAATTTCTTTAGTTCTATCGCCTTTGGGTCTAAACCAGCATTTTCATCTAAACTCATAATTTGATTTTCTATATCTTTACTTATTGGATAGTAAAATGGATAGTATTTTCCCCAATCTGTGTACATTTGCATTTGCATATCATCGCTTAATAGACCATTGATGAATTCATAAGCAAGCTCTAAATTCTTACCGTTTTTATTAACAAAAAAACCGTATGAGTAAAGGTATGATGATCTGTCCGAAAACTGAGGTAATATTATGCCTGAATTTTTTGAAATCAGCTTGTCTGTATCCTTTGCTCTTAGAAGATTAACAAATCCCCCCGAATATTCCAAGTGTTCAGTGTAGCTTTTTTCAAATAGCTCAAAGGATTTTTTATTTTCATCAGAATATTCATCATAAAGCATATTATGGTAATTTTTATAGGTATATTCGCTAAAGAGTTTATACTTGCCAGAAAAAATTTCGTCTATTATGCTCATTATTTTATCTTTTATATTTGTTGTGTTTATTAAAGAAGTGTTTTTATGCAGGTCAATTATGTCATCAGCTTTTAGATACCTATCGGTTATTCTTAAATACTCAGAGCTATTAAAATATATGCTATTTTGACTGAGCCACTTATCTCGTATTAAATAATAGTCCTCTGATGTCCAATTTAAACCTGGCGCTTCAATTTGCAGATTTTCCAGAATACCTTTATTTAAGCCTTTTGAGGGATAAGCTATAGCTACGGGAGCATAATAAACCTCATCTGCCAACAAACTATCATAGATTTTTTCCACATTAGGTATTTTTCCTCTTAGATTAACTACTGTATCTTGTGCTAAAGTGTCTAAAGTAAACGTCTCACTATAGATTAACTCAAATCCATCTTTTGAGTTTAGAATTGCTAAGATTTTTTCAGTATAATCATTAATATCCTGATAATCAATTAAAGTGCCATACTCTTGAGATTCCTGACCGATTATTTTAAAATTAACCTTAACTCCAAAATTCTCTTCAAACCTGTTAATATACATTTTTAAGAAGCCTTCCTGCTGCAAACGTGTATATTCATCCTTTCGCATAACAATTGTCAACTCTGATGTTTCTCCCTTATTTTCTGGAGATATGATATCGTCATATGAGTCTGTTTCAAGTGATACATTACTGCATGAAACAGTTAAAACCAGTAATATAAGTACTAATATCATACAAATACCTTTTTTCATTTTTCCGATACCTCCTTAATAAAATTAATCCGTTCCTGATTATGTTTAATATAGGGTTTTTAGCTTAAAACTTGAATTATTCCAAGCTGAAAACCTAGAGAGAAGCAATAACTAGCTTATGAATAAGTTGAGTTTTATGGTTGCTTCACTATTTATAATAAAGCATAAATGTAAATTTGAAATGAAAAATTGTAAAGAAAGTGTAAATTATAGAATAATATACATTGCATAGTAAGCCTTTAGTAACAAATAATACACTATATAAACAAAAGGAGGTATATTACTATGAACTCAAACAATCAAATGGTTAACATAAATAATACTAATTTCAGAACCATTTTAGTTCCTGAAGAATCAATAGATGCAGTAAGACAGAAGCTGGGAAACGAGTTTACTTGGAATCATGATGAAAAGTCCAATAAGCTTTATCTTATGCATAAAAACAGAGGCAATACAGACTTTTTGACAGAGTACAGCGAAGAGATTCAGGCAAATACAGGCTTTGATGATGTTCCAGCACAGTTGAAAAACAGATGGGATGACTAGGATAAACTAAAAACAGCAACAATTAAAAATCAGCAGATAAAGTGAACTCAAATGACACTGTGGTCAGCTGATAAATATATAAGCAGAGCCATTTGCAGGCAGTAAGCGGAATACTTGAGCTTAGATAACAACCTGCATACTATGGCTCTGCTTAATTTTGTTCAAAATAGAAATTGGAAAGGTAAATACAAGATTTATTAGTGTAATATTGATTTGTATAATAACAAACAAAATATGCTTTGTGAAGTATTAACAAAAAGCAATAATGACACGACATGGTCACTAGTAATTTGCATATATACATGCTAAGATGTAATTAAAACTATAGTAGTTTTGTCGAAAAAAGCAAAAGGGGGAAAAAATTATGAAATCTATTAGAAAAGGAATGTGTCTCATTCTCACAATCCTACTGGTAGTCCTGCAATTTAGTCCGCTAAGTGTAAACATCGGTGACTACCAAATCAGTGGTGCTGTTACTACCTATGCAGAAGATGCACCATATGCATGGAATAACGTTATTCCAGAAAAGGCTCCAGCTCCAGGAACTGGAAATGGCAAATTGGTCTTATTTGATAACTCACACGGCTCAACAGCAGGAAATGCTGACTGGGTACTAGACGGAGCATTCTCGGATTTTGCTGATGCTCTGGTAAGAGAGGGTTATACAGTTAGAGAATACAGAGGCGTAGACAAAGACGGTGATGGAGTTATCCGTTACTATGATGACAGACAAGCGGCTAATGTTGCTTTGAATGAAGCAGTAATAACCTATGACGGCATTAAGGATGCTGATGTATTTGTAATGGCAGAGCCAAACAGACCATTTACTATTGCTGAATATGCAGCTTTAAAGCAATACGTGGACTCAGGCAAAGGCATTTACTTTATAGCAGACCATTACAATGCAGACAGAAATATGAACACTTGGGATTCAAACGAGGTTTTCAACGGCTATAATAGATCTACAAGCTCAGAATACAACATGGGCGGAGCATACGGAGATTTGAGAAATCCATGTGATGCAACAAAAGGATGGCTGGCAGAGAATTTTGGAATAAGATTCAGATTCAATGCTCTTGACTACAAGACAGGCGTTTCCGGCATCAGACCACCGGCGGAGGTTGAAGGCTTGACTCAAGGAGTACAGCCAATACTTATGGCGGCAGGTTCAACTCTTGCTATAGTAGACCCAACAAGGGCAAAGGGTCTGGTTTATTTCTCAGCAACTGATAGACCAGTAAAATGGAACAATGCAGTAGATTCAGGTATATACTACGGCGGCGAAGCAGAAGGACCTTATGTTGCCATATCCAAGCCAAGTGCAGGCAAGGCAGCATTTATAGGTGACTCATCTCCAATAGAGGACATAACTCCAAAATACAAAAGAGAAAGCACCGGCACAAACAAATCCACCCATGACGGCTGGAAAAATGCTGGAACAGCTTCTGTACTTTCTATAAATATCGTAAATTGGCTTGCAACACCAGAAAGCTATGTAGGCTTTGGCAGCCCTGATCATCCGGCTGGAATAGCTACACCAAATCCTATGGCACCGGTAGAAAAAACCATAACTCAGGCAGAACCTTGGGCAACTCCTTCCTATAACCCATGGAATACAGACACCTTTGCAAAAGGCTCATATGGCGCACCCTATGGCACATCAGGCGGAGGAACAAACCCACCTCCAAGCGGCTCAGCAACCTTCGCATTATATCCAGCATATGTATATCAGAATCAACCCTTTGCAATATCAATAGGTGGTACTGCAACAAATCCTGAATTTGGAGCATACAACGGCTCAGGCACACAGGTAGGACAGCTATATCTAAATGGTGCATGGACAAGCTCAGGCTACAATGCAATACCAGGAACCGCTCCTTTAGCCGCAACAGCGAGAGTAACATCTGCGGACAGCTCATTAAATTTAAGAGTAAGAACAAGCTCATCATCATACGATACTAAAACAGTTGCAAACATGACAACAGGCTATGGCTTCTTAGAAGGAACAGTGGCAGGACAGCAGGGTGAAATAGTAGCAGCTATAGAAAATGGAGCTATATTAGGAACTGCTCAAATAAGCTCAACAGGAACTGCAAGAATAGCAGTAAAATCAGGCACAGGAATAACACTATCCCTATATGGAGTTGACGGAGTAAAGAAATCCGATTTACCAAATACATATACCGTTAGCAACGGAGCTACAACGCCAATAACCGGCGGCGGTACAACAGTACCAGTAACAGGAGTAACCCTAGATAAATCAACCATGTCTCTGACAGTAGGTACAACAGGTGCATTGACAGCAACAGTAAATCCAAGCAACGCAACCAACAAGTCAGTAACTTGGAGCAGCAGCAATACAGCAATAGCAACAGTAAATGCCGGCACAGTAACAGCAGTTGCCGCAGGTACTGCAACAATAACAGTAACAACTGCTGATGGCGGCTATACAGCAACCTGCACAGTAACTGTTACAGGCAGCACAACAGTACCAGTAACAGGAGTAACCCTAGATAAATCGACCATGTCCCTGACAGCAGGTACAACAGGTGCATTGACAGCAACAGTAAATCCAAGCAACGCAACCAACAAGTCAGTAACTTGGAGCAGCAGCAATACGGCTATAGCAACAGTAAATGCCGGCACAGTAACGGCAGTTGCGGCAGGTACTGCAACAATAACAGTAACAACTGCTGATGGCGGCTATACAGCAAGCTGTACAGTAACTGTTACAACAGGCGGAAGCACAACACCATGTATAGCTTTGTATCCAGCCTATGTATACAATAACCAAGCCTTTGCAATAGTAGTTGGCGGTAATGTAACAAATCCTCAGTTTGGAGCATACAACTCTACAGGAACACAGGTTGGACAGCTATTTAAAAATGGAACATGGACAACCTCGGGATACAATGTAATATCAGGCACAGCACCTTTAGCGGCAACCGCGAGAGTAGTAACAACCTCCAGTGCGTTAAACCTGAGAATAAGAACAAGCACAGGCTCAAACCTTGATACCAAGGCTGTAACAAACCTTACAACAGGCTACGGTTATATTCAAGGAACAGTAGCAGGACAACAGGGTGAAATAGTAGCAGCGGTACAAAACGGAACA